>NZ_JADBTR010000016.1:0-4967 GCF_020246065.1 Microcystis sp. M144S2 | reverse complement strand
TTAAGTAGGTAGGCGTTAAAAATTATCAGATGCCCCCCTTATTAAGGGGGATCCCCCCGCCTATCGGCACCCCCCTTATCAAGGGGGGCAGGGGGGATCGAACCTAAAATCCATTTTTAATTTAATTATAACCAGCTACTTTAGCCAATTTGTCCGTTCAAACATTGTCATTAGTTAGACCCTGTTGCAACGTTTGTCCCTCTATTTTAATCTAGGCTTTCAGCTTTGCTGTCAGTGGGGAATAATAGTCACCCCATTTCCTGAAAAATATTAAGAGATGTAACTATTTATGCCTAACCTAGAAAGTGATTACTCAACAGGGGTGAGATCAGGATAGTCTAGATCGAGCAGTCCGATAGATGTTTAGTTAAATTCCTACTTCAGATATGTCCGTTTCTAGTCCTCCTCGTTCCCTGCGTATCGGTTCGCGTAAAAGTCAGTTAGCCCTAGTACAAACCTATTGGGTACAGGCAGAATTGAGTAAACACCACCCCCATCGACAGTTTGAGGTGGAGACGATGAGTACCCAAGGCGATAAAATTCTCGATGTGGCCCTGGCGAAAATCGGTGATAAGGGTTTATTTACCAAAGAATTAGAAGTGGGAATGTTGGATAGATCGATCGATCTTGCCGTCCATTCTCTCAAGGATCTGCCCACTAATTTGCCCGAAGGCTTAATCTTGGGTTGCGTCACGGAAAGAGTGAATCCGGCCGATGCTTTGGTGGTAAATAACCAAAACCAAGACTATCAATTAGACACTTTACCGGAAGGTGCGGTGGTGGGGACTTCTTCCCTGCGGCGATTGGCCCAGTTGCGTTACCATTATCCCCATCTGACTTTTAAGGATGTGCGCGGCAATGTCAACACCCGTCTGGCAAAACTGGACGCGGGAGAATACGACGCGATTATTCTGGCAGTAGCGGGACTAGAAAGGTTAGGATTAGGCGATCGAGTTCATCAGGTTATCCCGGCAGCAATTTCTCTCCATGCGGTGGGACAGGGTGCTTTAGGGATAGAATGCCGCGATGCTGATCCGGAGGTTTTGGAAGTCATAAAAGTGTTGGAACACGCCCCTAGTCGCGATAGATGCTATGCTGAACGCGCTTTTTTACGGGAGTTGGAGGGGGGTTGTCAAGTTCCCATCGGAGTAAATACGGCGATCGAGGATGGTATCCTAACTTTAACGGGTATGGTGGCTAGTCTCGACGGTAAGCGCCTGATTAAGGACTCGGTTAGCGGCGATCCTAGCCATGGGGAAGTCTTAGGACGAGATTTAGCCCATAAAGTGCGCGAAGCTGGTGCTGGAGAGATTTTAGCCGAGATTTTCGCTGAAGTGGGCCGATAATTAGTGATCAGTGATCGGTTATCAGTTATCAGTCTTAAGTAGGGTTGGCTGAATAAATCTAACCTTTTCCGCCGGGATGAGAGAATGGCCTTTCGGAGTCAGGACATTGTGCAGGATGTGACGATTTTGAATTAAAACTAAAGTTGCGATCGCTAAGAGAAAATAACCAAAACCTTTTTGTAACTGTTTTGCGGACACAAACTGTCCCAGATAGGAACCGATAAGAGTACCGAGGGCAGCCGCAAAAGCAAAGGATAGGGTTAACTGCCAATCGACGCTAATATGACCTAAATAGCCCAGTAATCCGGCTACAGAATTGAGGGAAATAATCAGCAGGGAAGTGGCAATCGCTTGAACCATGGGGATTTTGCCCAATAATACCAGCGCGGGAACGATAGCGAAGCCTCCCCCAACCCCAACTAATCCCGTCAGGACACCCACAGCAATTCCCTCGCTCATTAACCAGAGCCAGCAATATCGGCACACTGGTTGGGGGTAGAGAGTCAGATTTTTTTGGCGATCGCGGGCTTTATAATCAGGATTATCTATCTGTGTTGATCTACTAATCATAAAGGCTGCTGCTATTACCATTAGTGTTGCAAACAGGAGCATCTGGAAGGTGGCAGTGACAAGGGGTAATGTGGCTAATCTTGCTCCCAAAAAAGCCCCTACCATCGTGGCAGAACCGAAGATAAAAGCGGTTTTTAAGTTAATGTTGCCTTTTTTCCAGTGGGGAATCGTGCCGAGTAAACTGACACTACCGATGACTAGAAGCGTCATAGCGATCGCTGATTTGGTCGGTACTCCCATCACATAGACTAGAATCGGTAATGCTAGTACAGAACCTCCTCCTCCCAGCAATCCCAGACTAATCCCCGTACAAACGGCTAATAAATGTCCAATTAACCAAGTCATTTCAGTTATCAGTTATTTTAGCTATCGGTCGTCAGGAGGCAGGAGATACGGTGATAGGGTTTTAGGGTGTTGGGGTGGTCACTGCGTGCGCGTTGCGGGGGGTGTTAGGGTGTTGGGGTTTTAGTTGAAATTCCCCCACTTCCCCACTTCCCCACTTCCCAATTCATAATTCCCACACCCAACCCCTAACCCCCTATTTCCCCCGATGGGGTTGATTATAGGGAAGTTTAGCCAGAAGCATAGCTAAAGCACAGGTATTACTAATTCCCGCAAAAACTAGACCGGAACCGACAAAACCGCTTAAAATCAGGAACCAAGGCGAGAGAAAGGCTCCTAATACTGTTCCGAGGACTACTAGGGAACCAGCAACGATCTGCACCTGACGAAATAGGCTAATTGGCGCATTTTGGTCTTTTTCGGTGGCATAACCCGCACTTTTCCAAGTATTTAAGCCGTTTTTAAGCTGGGCAACTTGGCTAAATCCTGCCGCAATCAGTTTTTGTGCCGCTACAGTGGATCTGCTGCCAGAATTACAATAGAGAACTAGGGTTTGATTGGGGTCAAAAGCGATCGAATTAGGGTTAAAACTGGAAAGTGGTACTAATTTGGCCCCTGGAATGCGATCGCTGGCGTACTCCCCCGGTTCTCGCACATCAATTAAGCAAACTTCTCGGCGCTCAATTAAGTTTTTTAAAGTATGGGCATCAAATTCTAGTAATTTTGCTTGATTTGTGGTATTGGTCATCGTTAATCTCCTGAATAGATCTTTAAGCTAAAACAACTCCTAAATTACCGCAGCCTTGGTTAGCGGGAACCGCCTCCATGATCTTTTTGGGATCTGGTAAATTAAGACTGTTCATAAACTCGATAAATTGTCTGCGGTTACGTCCGACAAAACGGGGATTGTATTGTTTTTCTTCGGCAATGGTGGAGACAGTTAAACCGCGATAGTCGTGGCCGGGATAAACTAGGGTACTATCGGGGAGAGTGAAAAGTTTTTGCGTGACCGAATCAAAGAGAGTACCAGCATCGCCGCTTTGGAAGTCGGTACGACCACAACCCCGGATAAATAGGGCATCTCCTGTCAAAATATGACTGTTATTGACTAAATAGGCTAGATGACTATCGGTGTGGCCAAGAGTAGCGATCGCTTTGATGGTGATATTTCCTAGTAACAATTCCTCTCCATCCGTCAGATGGCGATCAGCACAGGCTACTTGGGCATTTTCGGGAACTATACCCAGACAGCCTGTGATTTGCCTTAATTTTCCAGTTCCTGTGACGTGATCGGCGTGAATATGGGTTTCTAAACAATATTTTAGCGTTAATCCTAGCTCCCGTAATTGCCGATCATCCCTTTCCACCTGTTCCAGGACTGGATCCACCAATACCGCTTCCTTGCTGACGGGATCGGCAATCAAATAAGTATAAGTGCTGGTTTCGGGATCGAACATCTGACGGAATAGCATGATCTCTGACTCCCTTTATATAGCTTTATAACTATACTACCATATGATTATGAATTTGCAGGAAACCTCTAGCAGGATTAATTTTTGGGCTTTATCTCATTGTCGAGTCAAGAGGCAAAAATACAAATAAAGCGAGAACTGTCGCCCTTGCAGTTCCCGCTCTATTATTGTTGTATTGTTGGGGTATCTAACCCCCGAATATTGAGTTAAATTAGTACAAATCTTCTTCTTTGTGGGTGACGATCACACAGTCAGTAGTCGGATAGGCCACACAGGTGAGGACATAACCCGCTTCAATTTGATCGTCATCTAAGAAGGATTGATCGGACTGATCAACGATACCAGATTCGAGTTGACCAGCGCAACTAGAGCAAGCACCAGCACGGCAAGAAAAGGGTAAATCTAATCCTTGTTCTTCTGCTGCCTCGAGAATATATTCATTATCGGGAACATCAATTTCATAATCGCCCTTGGGTGTTTTCAGGGTGACTTTATAAGTGGTTGTCTTTATTTTCTTTGCCATAGGTTGTTCCTCAGTCTCAAAATGCCTTCTCTCCCCGTTTACACTGAACAGGTCGAATGAGTTTCCTTTTTGATACTACGCGAAAATTCACCAGGCTCAACTTACCATTAGTAATGACAGCCTTAAATAAACTTAAAATAATATTTACTTATCACTTTAGCCGATTAGCTGTTTAATTAAAAGTTGATACAATAGCCTAGTCTCATAAAATAAAAGTCGGCATAGCCTATCCTTCCCTAATGCCTTAAAAAGGGTTTATTCGGTCAAATAGCGCAAAGAACGTCAGCAGAAAACTGAGAGCGCACCAAACCGAAGAAAATCTAGTAGAAACGATTTGGCTACAGTTAACAAGTCTTTTGAGCGGATTTTATGGGATGGCGAAAGGTTTTCTTGTGGTTAAACGACTGTTCGAGTTTTTGGCTAAATTTCAATTATTTAATTTTCCTAAACTTAAAAAATACGATACCTTTTCACATTTCATTTAGGGATGCTATAGCTAACAAAGTTAATCCGACTGGGGATTGGAAATTGTCCTCGTCACTATTTAAGTAGGTAGGGGTTAAAAGCTGTCAGACACCCCCCTTATCAAGGGGGGCAGGGGGGATCCCCCCGCCTATCGGCACCCCCCTTATCAAGGGGGGCAGGGGGGATCCCCCCGCCTATCGGCACCCCCCTTATCAAGGGGGGCAGGGGGGATCCCCCCGCCTATCGGCA
>NZ_JADBTR010000159.1:0-7459 GCF_020246065.1 Microcystis sp. M144S2 | reverse complement strand
GAATCGATCAATGCAGTTGTTTTCTTTCGAGGTGTCGTCATTAGTAAGAAAGCTACCCGTTCCTTAGCCGGTATTGCTGGAATTGTCGCCGTTGCCACCTTAATCAGTAAGGTTTTTGGTTTAGTCCGCGAACAGGTAATCACCGCTGCTTACGGTGTTGGGCCAGTGGTAAACGCCTACGCTTTTGCCTACGTTATCCCCGGTTTTCTGTTAATTCTCCTCGGTGGTATTAACGGCCCCTTTCACAGCGCTTTGGTCAGTGTTTTGGCCAAAAGAGATAAATCCGAGTCCGCGCCGATTGTCGAGACTATTACCACCCTAGTCAGTGGGATTTTATTAGCTGTCACCTTCTTTTTAACAGTTCATATTTATCCCCCAATGTGAAAATTGGCCGTCTTTGTAGGCAAGGGTAAAACTGGATAAATAATCTTGACCGTCTAAATCGAGATTAAAGGCAGAAAAGCAGACGTACAGACTACGTTTATCAACGGCGACAGAGCGACTAAAAATTTTACTGAGAGTATTGGCAGTCAGTCCAGTTTGTTGGCTAAGAATGTCTAAGGTGCAGCGAGTGTTTTGTTTTATTTCCCAATTCACTTTAGCACGGTGCAGTTTTTGGTAGCCGATGGAGGTTAGGATTACGCCGCGCTGGCGAGAGGATTTACCCTTTGACTGTTCCATAAGTTGTCTCATCAACATAGAGATTAGCAGAATTTTCCATTATGGTAATCAGTGGGAATACAAAAAATTACTTTTTTTACAATATTTAAAGTTTGCGCTAGGAGTCAGGATTTTAACTAGGTGAGATCACCGATGATTCTCCTTGAACAGTTATTATGTACTTAACCTATGGGAGTCTATCGTTATTTAGCGATTGAATGATGCGATCGCCGTTATGCTTCATCAATTTCCCATAGATTGTGATTAATCCCATACGGCATTTTCATAATGATTTAAAATGTGATAATCTTTGGTTAGCAAAATATGGTTATCTACTGAAGCGTTACTAATAATTAAGCGCTCAAAGGGATCACGAGTCCAGTTAATAATGACAGACTGATTAATAATTAAATTAAAATCTTTTTTACATACCTTTAAATCAAGGCAACTTACTAATTCTAGAACAATGTCGTCTAATTTTTCAGTAATTCGCCCAATTTCGTATAAATATTGTAACTCTAGCCTTACTATCGGCGAAATATAGAGTTAATTCTCGTTAATTAGATGTTTGGCGCAATCGCTTAATTTAGCAGTTAGTCCTGCATAAAGCCAGACAACAATATGAGTATCAAGGTAAATCAAGGTTTGTCTCCTGTTCCCAACTGATTTGTACAAGATCATCGGGATCGCCAATAATGGCTTGAGGACGATAAATTAATTTTTGTAATTTATCTACGGTTTCAACGGGACTAATGATTAATCGTTTGCCGTTGCGCTCAATTTCTAGGGGTTTTCCTGTGTTGAGAATTTCATCGAGCAGTTGGTCTAGGTTATTTTGTAATTTACTTGAGGTGACGCTTTTCATTGCTGGTCAAGGGAGTAGGGAGTTTTGGGGACGGGAGATATTCGATATTATAGCGATCGCCGTTATGCTTGATAAATTTCCTGACGATGCCCGATTTTGTGGAGATAAATAATGAAATACTGCTCTAAGCAATCAAATTCTAAGTAAGATTATTAAAATTAGAATCTTGGAACAAAATCCGAAAGTTCTCTTGGGTGAAGTGTTTGTCATGGGTTAAGACTTCTATAACGCCTCTTTGTTTCATTACAATCATAGAGATGCAATCTGTGAGGCTATAGCCTTTATCTAGACGGTTGGCATAAAGTTCTACACCTGATTGAATTAAATAGGAATCAACGCTAATAATTTGCAGATTTGGAGAGGTTCGGATTTGGCGATAGAAATTGACGACACCTTGTTTCATGGGTTGATCAAATTTGGCAAAAAAGTTGAGATATTCCACCAAGACTAAATCGGTTGTAATTAAAGAATAATCTTGAATTAACGTACTAAAAGCTCGCACTTGTCTATGCCATTGATCTTTAGCATGAATCAAGGCAACCCAATAAAATGTGTCGGCGAAGAGGGTCTGCATTATTCTTGAGGAGAATTGCCATAAAGATAGTAATCCAAGTTGGCCGCCGCATCGGTGGGGATCTGGTCAAAGGATTCTTCAGGGATGGTGGCGATTATTTCATCGGCGATTTCCCAAATCGGTTTGTTAGTTTGCGGGGAAGGGGCGGAAGTTTTACATTCCCAATCTTCTTGATCCACGATAGGACTGACAATATCCCCTAAGGTTTTGCCTTTACCGATTAAATGAGCAGGGGTCGTGCGTTTTACCTGGGTCGAGGGAGATGGTTCTTCTTCAATGATAAGGATGGCGCGGAGGGTCTGTGCTTTGGGTTTTTCCCCTAGCCATTGGATATGATCGCCTTCGATGGTCACGTCATAATGTTTGAGCATGGTTAAGGTTCTCTAACAATTTTCTTAACTAAGTCTATGATATTGCAGTGATAGTCTAGTTTAGTCTGAATTTAAGAGGTTCGGCAGAAAAGAGTCTATATTGTTCTTGAAAGTTAGGGTTAGGCGATCGCGGTTATGCTTCTTTAATTTCCCAACGATGCCTAATTCTAATGATCTCGGTTATTCTTCTTTAATTTTCCGACGATGCCCGATTTTGTGGAGATCAATAATGGGATTCTGTCTGAGTTATCAAAAAAGAATAGTTAGACCTTCTTGGGTAAAATGTTTATCATGGGTGAGTATTTCATAAATTCCCATTTGTTTCATCACCATCATTGAAATGCAGTCGGTAAGGCTATAGCCTTTATCTAGACGATTGGCATAAAGTTATATTCCTAGCTTTCTTAGTTCTTGATGGTAAGAAATTAGTTGAATGCTGGGATCATCAAGAATACTGTGATAAAGTTCTACGGCCTTACCGCGCATAATGTCGCCTTGTTTGGAGAAATGAGCAAAAATTTCATCAACAATACCGTCTGTCATCACTAGCGATACATGAGGGTTAGATTGGCTCCATTCGATGACTCTGAGATGCCAAGTGTCTCTAGGACTAAGCAACGCTATCCAGTAAAAGGTATCGGCAAAAATTATTTTCATTCTTTACGTTTTGGTGTGCCATAAAGATAATGATCGTGTTGTTCGGCTCCGTCGGTGGGGAGTTGAGCGATAATTTCTGGCGGAACATCAGCCATAATTTCCTGAGCGATTTGCCAGATGGGTTTACGAGTTTCAGGATATTTTTCTGAGCGTACCGACAAGAGGAAGTCGAGAACTTCTTGTAGGAGTGGCTCGGAGCTTTTTTCGATTTCCTGTAGGAGTTGTTCTTTGGCTGTCATGGCTGGTTTGGGATGGGGGAATACTCGATATTTATAGAATATTATAGAGATTTATCGGGCGATCGCTGATTGTATCGCGGTTTCTCCATCAATTCCTTCGCCTCTTCAAGAAAGTCCCCTTTTTTAAGGCTTCGGCCGTGAGCTCAGGCTTCGACGGTGAGCTCAGCCGAACCGCCGAACGGGGGATTTAGGGGGATCAAACTCGATTGCCCATTGTTGATAGCGATCGCGTTTACTGAGTAATTGCAAAGCTTCGGCAATGATTTCATCTGGATTGGCATAACGCCCTGTATTTAAGTAGGTAGGCGTTAAAAGTTGTCAGACACCCCCCTTATCAAGGGGGGCAGGGGGGATCCCCCCGCCTATCGGCACCCCCCTGATCAAGGGGGGATCAAGGGGGGATTAAAGGCAAAATCCATTTTTAATTTAATTATAACCAGCTACTTAGTTTCGCTTCGATCAGCTTTTGGTGTTCGGGTTTTAAGGTTAATTTCAGGGTCGTTAAGGCTTGGCTTTTTTTCATTATCGGTTTATCGCTATGGAATCATCCCAGGGTTGCGGAGGCAAGAGGTTTTTCTCGTTTCTGCGGTGGGGTGGGTTTCTGGTCTGTGGAGATGGCTAAGGTGGGATGCTGGCATTGCTGTTTTTGGGGTCTTGGGTATGAATCAAAAGTTTTGGGTTGGAGAGTGGGAAGATTGTCAGGATGTTCTGACAAGGCTTGGGCTTAAGTTGGTAAAGTTGGGGATTTTTCCCAAGTTAAGGATTTTTGCGGGAGGATGGAGGGGCTGGAAGTTAGGCGGGGTAAGGACTTGGGGAATTTTACTAACTTTTTCCTTAAGTTGGTAAACTTTGGTTGTGTTGGCTGTTGAGATAAGATAAATTGCTCTTTAAGTTCGACTTAATCCTGATAATTTGGGAGAAAAAATCAAAATGGTTGTTGACAGTTCCGTACCCATTGATTATGAGATTATTCAGGCTGGACAGGCTCCAGTCGTGATGATAAGTCTGCTCACAGGCAGTAAATTTGAGGGCGGTCGCTCAGCTGGCATCTTTACTGCCGACGACCTAATCAAAATCTTGCTGTATGTCCGCGCTGCCAGGAAGCTACCGCAGCGCATCGAAGACATCAGCAGCAACAGCACAGGCATTACTGGGCTTGAGCCTGGAGACATCATCGATTTGTCCAAAAAGATCACTGACCATGCTCACCGCTGGACACCAGTCGAGAATCTGGTAAGAGACCAGGCTTCTAAACTCAAATACGCATCGGATGAGATCGTTAATGTTGGTAAAGACGTCACCGATACTATCAACAGTATGGATAATGACATGATTCAGGCGCTAACCGTCGACGACCCGAATGTAAAAATCCCAATTAGTAACAAGGACAATGCAATTCAAAAGACATTGTTAGAAATCATGGCAGATTTAAAGGAACTCTGCCTCGAGCACCAGGAAGAGACGCGCACGGTGCTTACGGCAGTGCGTGACTACAAAACCGAGCTCTCTGGTGGCACCCTATCGGACAACACAACAGTGATGGGTCTTGAGCCATTGCTCTCACGGAAGAAAGAGCTAGCAAAGAAAGCCATGTCGGATACTGAGATCATAAAACTCCAAGGGGATATTGATATCCTTGAAAAAGAGATCAATCAACTGAGGAAAGACTACGACAAGTATGTCGGGCTTGCATTCACTGGTATCCTAGGCGGAATTATTGGTATCGCCATTACAGGCGGCATTTTTGGCGCTAAGGCCGAGGCGGCTCGGAAAACAAAGAACTCAAAGATCGCGGAGCTGGAGAAGATCTCCAAAGATATCAAGAGGAAACAGGAGGTACAGGGCATACTCAATGAGTTTGCAACCCAATTTACAGATATTGAAATGCGTCTCCTAGATGCTGAGCAGTCCCTATCGCACCTCGACTCGATGTGGAGTGATATGGTCGCAAACATTGATGGATCGTTAACCAAATTGGGTAAGGTCAAGGACAGCGATACTTTGAGTAAATTTCTTCGTGATTTTAAAAACATTGTCCGACCGTGGGAGATCGTGGGTGACATGAGCGCCAAGCTTTCGAATGTCTTTGACCAGGCTATAGAGGAGTTCAGAAAAACCTACACTTCCCAGTGAAAGCTCACCTCGATATATTTCCGCGTACAAGCCACGCTTTCCAAACACTTTTCAAACATAGGATAAGGTCATCATGAGCACTATGCAGTTTTCCAATTCTAAAGCTAGTATCCCGAACTTTCAGTCTGTGGCAGATTCTGTCAAAACTATTAAGCGAAGCGTTCCTGCGATCAGCGATGGAGCATATCCCTACCTTACCGATCGCCTTACGCTCGCCGCCGTGGTAGCAGACGACCTTGAGACAAAGATCACCGAGACTCTTGCCTTGCTGCCAGTCTCGTTGGACGCCACGAAGGTAGTCCAAGAGCTTCTACAAGACATTGGTAAGATTGACGAAGCCCAACGCACGGGCCAAATTTCTACTGAGCAAGCTAACACCGAACGGGCACAGTTGCAAGGCGAGCTGAATGATGCAGTCTCATCCCTCCTCACAGACTTTAACAATGCTGCGACTAAGCTTTCTGAGTTTGCCAATCGCCTCTCAAAATTTGGGGAAGAAACCGAGGTGCGACTTAAGGATGCCATAGCCACCGAGACAGCAAACAATGAACGCCTAAAGCAAGACGTTGATCGTGAGTCCGCTCGTCTCAAAACCCTTAAAGAGCGCTATGATAAGCTATGTGCAGCTGTTGATAAAGCGCGGGGTACGCCGACCAAAGATATTGTTGGACTCTTGCCAGATGAAAAGGAACTGTCGAGCCTTCTTGATGCTGGCCTAGGCGATGCCGCTGCTCCAGAGGTTGCAGTCGCGAAGAAGTCAATCGAGCTAGCCATAGGGCAAATTAAGAGTATATTGGCGGTTGTTGACAAGACCATTAAATTCAACCAACTCGCCCAAATGCGCAATGAAGTCAACAAGGCGCTAACGACGCAGCGCACTGTGGTAGACGCCTTTCAACAACGTCTGCAGGCGCAGAACGCGACGCTATCACTGCGAGAAACAATTGGAACGGCGGTAGCGTCCATGACAGCGCTTGCTACGGAAACCACTAAGCTGTCCACAGCATTCTTTAGTTTCGCGACAACACTTCGAGATTTGAACAATCAGGCGGTTACGGAGGATACCTTAATGACAATTATCAACGACATGGAGTTTTATGTAAACCAAGCTCGCAATGAGCGTCACAAAGTCATCCTTTCTTAAATTGTTGTTCCGAACACGATCACCGTTCTTAATTGGGTGCGTTCCACGCACCTTTTACCTTTTCAAAACACTTTAATCTAAATTGCGATGAGCTAACATATCCTGCGTCATTCATTGCCGATACTGTCAGGAATCGTGGCGATCATTATCGTCCTCCAATCAGTCCTTCCTCTGAAGACATTGTAACATCAATCCCTCGCACCCTTAAACCTTTGGCGATCGCCTGAGAAACCCCTTCATCCAGTGCGATCGCTATCTTCTTGTTAATTAAACTTTAAAATTGCGATCATTTTGGTTTTTGAAAGAGAGATCGCTGTGCTAACCTAGTGGACAGAAAGTAATCTACAAGCGATCAGTTGAAGCCATGAGTGAAGCCGTTGTAACACTTCTTAGACAGTTCAAAAAACTTTCAGCTAGAGAAAAATCTGAGTTCCTTTCAGCCAGCCTGAGTCCGACTGGAGACTATGGTGATTGGAGTAATGATGATGCAGTTCTTTTTGCCGCTCAATCGTTTGCTCGTCTAGATGCAGAGGAGGAAGCAGATGGGGAATCCGAAGCCAGTTCGTAGCGAAGTTTGGTTGATTGATTTTGGGATAGCAGCAAAAGTACGCCCCGCTCTTGTTGTGAGTGAACCTTATGGAGATGAGGATCGAGCTTTGATTGGTGTGATTCCTCATAGTTACTAATTCTGTACGCAAATATTGCATCTAGAATTAGCTTTGTACGCTTTGACCCGTACTGGGTTAACTACGAACCTCTCTATCGGATTCCCGCTAAAGGCGGCCTCTCCGACTACCTTTCTTCCAATATTTAAGG
>NZ_JADBTR010000158.1:0-20155 GCF_020246065.1 Microcystis sp. M144S2 | reverse complement strand
GGGTGTTAGCACCATGGCGTTTAACCTCAACGGTTTCAACTTCAACCAGTCGATTCTCGATTCTCAAGGTCGTGTAATCGGTACTTGGGCCGATGTGCTGAACCGCGCTGGTATCGGTATGGAAGTAATGCACGAGCGTAATGCTCACAACTTCCCCTTAGACTTAGCTAGTGGTGAACAGGCTCCTGTAGCTCTGACCGCTCCTGCTATCAATGGTTAATTCCTAGTCTGAACGAAAAGGCACTCCCGCGAGGGGGTGCTTTTTTGTTGTTAGAATTATGATAAGCGTTGCTGAATTAGGCGATGATTTGATAATTTTGGATTTTGGATTATTTTCTGAAATACTCAAATTCTGAAAATCCTGATCAGGTTTTGGATTGTTAGAACTATCTGTAAATATTAGAGTTCTTGCACAATTAATTTTTGATACTTCAAAAATGAGAAGAATAGGCATAAAATTGCATAAAATACCTGAATAGAGCATTTAAATTGATTAATGCTCATTCTTAATTCTCCTGACTACTGACTACTGGCTCGTGACTCCTCACCTAACGGAAGATTTTTGATTTTTGCAAGAGGTCTAATCTATCGATTTTGAGCCCTAAAAGCTGACAGCGGACGGCGGAAATTAATTGTGGTAAAAAGCGCAAAAATGATTACAATCGATACAAAATATCAACGACTAGGATTAAATGGCTACTCATATTGTTACTGGTGTCGCGGGTTTTATAGGTTCTAACTTGGCACAAAAGCTTTTAGAACAAGGAGATCAGGTGATCGGGATCGATCAATTTAACGATTATTATGACCCCAGTTTAAAGCGCAAAAATGCCCATATTCTAGCAAAATATCCCGAATTTAAGTTAATTGAAGCGGATATACAAGCCCTCGACTGGAGACAACTGTTGCAAGGAGTAGAAGTATTATTCCATCAGGCAGCCCAAGCAGGAGTCAGAGCAAGCTGGGGTGATGGATTTCGTCAATATACCGAAAGGAATATAAATGCTACTCAAATTATTCTTGAGGCCGCCAAGGAAACCCCTTCTTTACAACGGATGGTTTTTGCTTCCACTTCCTCGGTGTATGGCAATGCGGAAACGATGCCGACTCCGGAAACCCTTTGTCCCCAACCAGTTTCACCCTACGGCATCACCAAATTAGCGGCAGAAAGACTCTGTTGGCTATATCACCAGAATTTTAACGTTCCTGTCACTGCCTTGCGTTATTTCACCGTTTATGGACCGCGGCAACGTCCCGATATGGCTTTCCATAAGTTTTTTCAAGCGGCGATCGCGGGTAAACCGATCGGCATCTACGGGGATGGAAAACAAACCCGCGATTTTACCTTTATTAGCGATGCTGTAGCCGCCAATTTAGCCGCTGCCGTAGTGCCGGAAGCGGTGGGTGAGGTGTTTAATATTGGTGGTGGCAGTCGCGTAGTATTGCTGGATGTCTTGGATACCATGGAAAAAGTCATCGGTAAACCGATCGAGCGATCGCATCAAGGATTGGCCCGGGGAGATGCCCGTCACACCGCCGCCGATGTCACCAAAGCGCGTACTATTCTAGGTTATAATCCCCAAGTCTCTTTAGCCGAAGGATTAGCCCAAGAATGGCAGTGGATTCAGGGATTATATTGTTAAGTTAATTAGGGTTGGCTGAACATCAGTGGAAGCCTTTTGGCGATTGCTAGATGACTAAAAATAAAAGAGTGCTGATTTTAGGGGGAACGGGGGAAGCGGCGGCATTAGCGGCTAAAATTGCGGCAATTCCGGGTATAGATGCCATCGCTTCCTTTGCCGGTCGCACGAGAGAACCGATTACTCTCACAACTCCTTCTCGCCGGGGGGGGTTTGGTGGTGCCACTGGGTTAGCCAATTATCTGCGGCAAGAAGGCATTGATTGTTTAATTGATGCCACCCATCCCTTTGCCGCGCAAATTTCCTTTAATGCCGCTCAAGCCGCCTCGGATTGTGGTATTCCTCGATTAATCTTAAGTCGTCCAGCTTGGGAAAAAGTATCTGGAGATAATTGGATTGAAGTAGAAAACAATCAAGCGGCAGCGAATATTTTACCCGGGTTAGCGCCGCGGATATTTCTCACTATTGGTCGGCAAGAACTGGCAAGTTATGCACATTTAAACAATATCTGGTTTTTGATGCGGATGATTGACCCACCGGCAGCGGATGCCATCGTACCGATTGGAAAATTATTGTTGGAACGGGGGCCTTTTTCTTTGCAGTCAGAGCGCTCTCTTTTACAAGAATATAAGATTGGGGCGATCGTGAGTAAAAATAGCGGCGGTGATGCCACCTACGCCAAAATTATCGCCGCTAGAGAGTTGGGAATAACCGTGGTCATGGTACAACGTCCACCCGTACCTGAAGGAGAAAAAGTGGCAGATGTTAAAAGTGTCCTGTCATGGTTAGAAAAAAGATGGCTCTCTTGATGAGACCTCTTGCAAAAATCAAAAATCTTCCGTTAGGTGAGGAGTAGGGAGCCAGTAGTCGGTCGTCTAATAGTTTTCTTTTTCCTCCGTCACCAGAGTAATACCTGTCCATTCTCCCTTCTCGTTATAAGAACGAATTAAGCGCTGTCTTTGAGTAGGAGAAAGTAACCAACCTACCTCTAAAACAAAACGATGACCGGCAGTAATTTTCAGAGGTGTATTACAGGAAGCTCCATCCGGCAGCAGCAGGATTTGCATCGGCAGCGGACTATTTTCAAACAACAATCTTTGTCCCTCAATACGAGCGCTAGAAGTGATTTGATTATCGCCAAAAGTCAAAGTTTGCGAGAGATAATTATCCCCCTGACGCTCGATCAATACATGGGTAGAATAGGCAGCAGAATTATAAAAATCGCGTCCCGTTGTCACCGCCTGTCCTCGCCATTGACCCAGTAATTGCTCCACCGTTAACATCGGTCTTTCTGGTGACTGAGAATCAACTAACTTTTCCCGAATTAAAGTCAAGCGATCGAACTCACAGCGCTCATTAAATAACTGTACAATTCTTAATCGTCTTTCCCCAGAGATTAACCCAAATTCTGCTCCGAATTGTGAGGAAAAACTACTAAAATATAGAGAACCTTGACAAAAAGCTCCCGTCTGGCTAAATAGAATACCCTGATGGAGAGAACTATACTCTAAAATTAAATCTTCCGGCACTCGATCGCTGTAGAAACGGCGGACTAATTGACGAATCGATCGATTATTATTAATGCCTTGCAAAGATACCAAAGTCGGGGTATCTTCGATCAAGTCGCCTTGGGGAGACAGACGGGTAAAAGAACCTTGCCATTGACCGAGATTTTTTAGTAAACATTCCCACTGGGAGAGCATAATAATTGAGGTAATTGGGGGAAATAGGAAAAAATACATGGGAACAATTCGATTAATGCACGCCAAACTCCATCGAGTGCGCGTCAGCGAGGCTAACGTCGATTATGTCGGCAGTATCACTATCGATCGAGAATTGATTGAGCGGGTCGGTATTTTGCCCCTTGAAGAGGTGGATGTGGTCAATCTTAGCAATGGTAAGCGCTTTTCCACCTACGTTTTTCCCGGCCAAACCGGGGAAATTTGCCCCAACGGTGGTGCGGCTCTGCTCTGTCAACCCGGAGATATTTTGATTATCTATGCTTACGAACAACGTCCGAGGCAAGAAGTTCTCGAAAACGGTCATTTTGCCAAAGTTCTCGTCGCTGATGCCGAAAATCGCTGTCAGCAATTTTTTGAACAGAGCTTAATTCCCCGGGGTGATGGTCAAGGAGTGGAATTTTATAGCCAAGAATGCTGATTCTTGTCCTCAATTTGTTAACTTTCCCGTCATAATAAGAATAAGTAATGTAAACTTTCTTAAATCAGCCCCCATGCGTGTAATTCTCATGACCGGTAAGGGAGGCGTGGGTAAAACCTCCGTCGCCGCCGCTACAGGACTCCGCTGCGCCGAACTTGGCTATAAAACCCTAGTTCTCAGCACCGATCCCGCTCACTCTCTCGCTGACAGTTTCGATCTCGAATTAGGTCACGATCCTCGTTTGGTAAGCCCCCATCTCTGGGGGGCAGAATTAGACGCACTAATGGAATTGGAAGGCAACTGGGGCGCAGTAAAACGTTACATTACTCAGGTATTGCAAGCTAGGGGTTTAGATGGAGTGCAAGCGGAAGAATTAGCGATTTTACCCGGAATGGATGAGATTTTCGGCTTAGTTCGTATGAAACGCCATTACGATGAGGGTACTTATGATGTGTTGATTATCGATTCCGCACCCACGGGGACAGCTTTACGATTGTTGAGTTTGCCAGAGGTGGGCGGTTGGTACATGAGAAGATTTTACAAACCTTTACAGGGAATGTCGGTGGCATTGCGACCACTGGTGGAACCTTTTTTTCGACCGATCGCCGGTTTTTCCCTGCCGGACAAGGAAGTTATGGACGCTCCCTACGAGTTTTATGAGCAGATTGAGGCCCTAGAAAAGGTTTTGACCGATAATACTCAAACCTCGGTCCGTTTGGTGACAAACCCCGAAAAAATGGTGATTAAGGAGTCTTTACGCGCCCATGCCTATCTAAGTCTCTATAATGTTTCTACCGATTTAATTATTGCTAATCGGATTATTCCCGACAAAGTAACCGATCCTTTCTTTGCTCGTTGGAAAGAAAATCAACAGGGTTATAAACAGGAAATTTACGATAATTTTCATCCCTTACCGGTTAAGGAGGTTCCTCTCTACTCCGAAGAAATGTGTGGTTTACCCGCTTTAGAAAGACTGAAAGAAACTCTTTTTGCCGGGGAAGATCCGACTAAGGTTTATTACCACGAAAACACCATTCGGGTAGTTCAACAGGAAAATAACTACAGTCTGGAGTTATATTTACCCGGCATACCAAAGGAACAGATACAACTAAATAAAACTGGAGACGAGTTAAATATTCGCATTGGCAATCACCGTCGTAATTTAGTCTTGCCCCAAGCTTTGGCAGCCCTGAAACCTTCTGGAGCAAAAATGGAAGATGATTACCTGAAAATCTCTTTTAGCAACGTGGTAAAAGTTTAATTTCCCCAGATTGGGTGGAGCTAAGGGGAGTGGGGAGCTTTTCAGTGATCAGTAAACAGTGAACAGCGAACTGAAAACTCAAATTCGATCCCTGATAGCTATCTCCCCTCAACCGTCTCGACTAGGAAATTAATTTTGCACGACCACTTATCTCTTGGATTTGGTGGGTAAAATGTACTCTAAGATATATTCCCCCTAGCGCGGGGGTGGAACTAACCACAAAGACACAAAGGACACAAAGATCGATCCTATGTAAGTTAAACTTATCACACAGAACCTAGAAGAGCCATTGTTCCCTCACCCCAATTCGTGAAATTCCTCATTGCTGCGATGCAAATTCCCCACCTGCCTAGGTGTCCAGGTGGGGACTGACGCGGGATCGTTCACCCTAATTTTGGTAAACCCATACTATAGTTCTGTACTCTGGCGTTGAGATTATAGCTAATTTCGCCTTTTTGGAGGAGAGAACGGATAAAATGTTCTAGATCTGAACCGATGCGACGGAGATTATATTCGCTCAGTTCTTCCCCATTGTAGGATTCCACCAATTCATCGAACTTACTATAAACCTTATTGAGAGCCACTTCTTCCCAATTAAATTCATTATCGGGATCCACATCAAGAGTCAAGACATTGTTACTCTCGATTAATTGATTATTTTTTACTTCAGCCGTATAAATGCGAATATGACGGGTCGTGGATTTTAACAGCATGGAATCTTCAGGGTAAGTTAGACGCTATGTCTAAGATTTTGCCATGATTTGCGGAATTGGGGAATTGGGGAAGTGGGGGTGTGGGGTGTGGGGTGTGGGGTGTGGGGTGTGGGGTGTGGGGTGTGGGGTGTGGGGTGTGGGGTGTGGGGTGTGGGGTGTGGGGTGTGGGAATTATGGATTATGAAGTGGGGTAGATGGGGAAGTGGGGAAGCTGTCTCATCTCACCCTATCACCCTATCACCCCAAAACCCTATCACCCCAAAACCCTATCACCCCAAAACCCTATTACCCGAACAATGTTTACGGATCGACCAGAAACGTGATACTATGATAGGTTGCAGTGTTTAAGCAGAGATCACGAGTCCTATGGCCTTAACCCAGACCAAAAAACAAGAACTAATCAGCCAATATCAGGCCCACGAAACCGATACAGGATCATCGGAGTTACAAGTAGCTTTCTTAACCGAGAGAATCAACCAACTGACCGAACACCTGAAAGCTAACCCGAAAGACCATGCTTCCCGTCGGGGATTACTCCAGATGATCGGTCGTCGTCGGGGACTGTTAACCTATATCCAGAAGAAAGATCAACAACGTTATCAAACCCTGATTGGTCGTCTCGGAATTCGCCGTTAAGCTTACCCCCTTTGCATCCCTACCATGGCCTCTGAATCGAAATCGACGGAGAAAAAAGAGCGTCTTCCCTTTGAGCCGCGCCAAAATAAGCGAAAAACCCCGAAAATTGCCCCTAGTCCCGTGCCACCGCCGATAAAAAATCGCTCCGAGGAAACCAGCTTAAAGGCAATTCCGCAAGCGGTCAGTCAACGGATGGCCAAACGGATGGCGGTATTTTGTGGCATTCCGACAGTATTGGGGATAACTTCCTTTTTTGGCTTCTACTGGATTATTAGCCACAATCTTCTCGAAATCCCTTCCTACGTCGCCATGCTCGTCAGTTTAAGCCTATTTGGTCTAGGTTTTATCGGTCTGAGTTATGGCATCTTCTCCGCTTCTTGGGATGAGGATCGGGTGGGGGATTGGCTAGGATGGCAAGAATTTCAAGCTAATTTTGGCAGAACGATCGCTGCTTGGCGGTCCGGCAAAAAAGAAGTGGAAGAAAAATAGATAACCTCTAGAAATCGTCAACAATAGAGATTAAAGGAAAAAATAAAGGGTTAATGCCATGATTATTGTCATGAAAGTTGGTTCCCCGGAAATTGAAATCGAGCGCGTCAGTGCCGAATTCGAGGCATGGGGATTAAGTCCTGAAAAAATCGTCGGTAAGCATAAAGTTGTCATCGGTTTAGTCGGAGAAACCAGGGAATTAGACCCCCTACAAATCCAAGAACTAAGCCCTTGGATCGAAACCGTCCTGCGAGTCGAACAACCCTTCAAACGCGCCTCTTTAGAATACCGTCACGGGGAATACAGCGAGGTTTTAGTCCCCACTCCTAACGGTGTTATCCCCATCGGCAGAAATCATACCGTTAGCATTGTCGCCGGCCCCTGTTCGGTGGAAAATGAGGCGATGATCGTGGAAACTGCCAAACGAGTGGCAGCAGCCGGAGCGCAATTCCTCCGGGGTGGTGCCTACAAACCCCGCACTTCTCCCTATGCTTTCCAAGGTCACGGGGAAAGCGCTTTGGAATTACTAGCGGCGGCTAGAGATGCCAGTGGTTTGGGTATTATCACGGAAGTAATGGACGCGGCAGATCTCGATAAGATTGTCGAAATAGCCGATGTGGTGCAAGTGGGGGCCCGCAATATGCAGAATTTTTCCCTCTTGAAAAAAGTTGGGGCGCAACCGAAACCAGTCCTACTCAAGCGCGGCATGGCGGCCACTATTGAAGATTGGTTGATGGCGGCAGAATATATCCTCGCGGCAGGAAATAGCAATGTCATTCTCTGCGAACGCGGTATCCGCACCTTTGACAGTAAATATACTCGTAATACCCTAGATTTATCCTGTATTCCCGTTTTAAGAACTTTAACTCACCTGCCGATCATGATCGATCCTAGCCACGGTACGGGTAAATGGGAATATGTACCGACCATGGCCATGGCTTCCCTGGCAGCTGGGGCCGATTCCTTGATGATCGAGGTACATCCTAACCCGGCCAAGGCCCTATCTGATGGGCCGCAATCCTTGACTCCCGACCGGTTCGATCGATTAACTCAGGAGTTAGCGGTCATCGGTAAGACGATTGGGCGTTGGCCCCAGGTTCCGGCACTGGTTTAATAAGATAATAAGGGGGTGAATCAACCCCCTTTTTTGGGCATAAATTTCGCTTTTCGGGGCAGTTATGGTGACAGTTCCTCTGGAGTTAAATACTGAGCAAATTAGGGGTGAAAAACGGGTAGTTTTTAATCATCTCAGTTGGTTATCCTATCGGCAAATTTTACAGGCCCTAGGGGAAAATAATCGCGCCCATTTATTTTATGATCGTGGCACTTTAGAGATTACTATGCCCCTAGAAGAACACGAGTTTTATCGAGAGTTAATCGGACGTTTTATCTATTTTTTGGTGTCCGAATTGGGTTTAAAAATTAAAAGTATGGGTTCTACAACTCTAGCTAGGGAAGATTTAGAACGAGGGGCAGAACCTGACAATGCTTACTATATTCAAAATCAAGCTAAAGTGCTAGGAAAAAGAATTAATTTAACTGAAGATCCGCCCCCAGATTTAGTGGTGGAAGTGGATATAACCCACACGGATATTAATAAATTAGCACTTTATGCCCGTTTGGGAGTGCCGGAATTATGGCGTTTTAATGGAGAAATCTGGCGCATTTATCGGTTAGAAAAGGGGGTTTATCAGGAAGGAGAATTTAGTCCGACTTTTCCCCTAGTTCCCAAAACTAAACTCTATGAATTTTTAGCCACTGCTAAAGAGGATGAAGTCAGGGCAGAAAAGAATTTAAGAGCATGGGTTGTTAGTCAACTAGCTGAAAGTTGAGGTAATTATGGTGACAGTTCCTCTGGAGTTAAATACTGAGCAAATTAGGGGCGAAAAACGGGTAGTTTTTAATCATCTCAGTTGGTTATCCTATCAGCAAATTTTACAGGCCGTAGGGGAAAATAATCGCGCCCATTTATTTTATGATCGTGGTACTTTAGAGATTACTATGCCCCTAGAAGAACACGAGTTTTATCGAGAATTAATCGGATTATTTATTCGGATTTTGGTGGTAGAATTGGGTTTAAAAATTAAAAGTATGGGTTCCACAACTCTAGCTAGGGAAGATTTAGAACGAGGAGCAGAACCTGACAATGCCTACTATATTCAAAATCAAGCTAAAGTGCTAGGAAAAAGAATTAATTTAACTGAAGATCCGCCCCCAGATTTAGTGGTGGAAGTGGATATAACCCACACGGATATTAATAAATTAGAACTTTATGCCCGTTTGGGAGTGCCGGAATTATGGCGTTTTAATGGAGAAATCTGGCGCATTTATCGGTTAGAAAAGGGGGTTTATCAGGAAGAAGAATTTAGTCCCACTTTTCCCCTAGTTCCGAAAACTAAACTCTATGAATTTTTAGCCACTGCTCAAGAGGATGAAGTTAAAGCAGAAAAGAATTTAAGAGCATGGGTTGTTAGTCAACTAGCTAAAAATAATTAACTAGGGTTTGCTGAAAAAGTTTGTTGGTGGGGTTAGGAGCCGGTCGTTAGGAGACAGGAGAATTAAGAATGAGTAATAATCAATTAAATGGTTTATTTAGGGTTGGCTGAATAAATGTGAAATGTAGGCAAGGTAAGGTTTTTGTGGCTTTTCTCGCTCCCACAGGTGCCAGATTTTGAGAGAATCGTCCTTCAAAACCTTGCGTCTTCATCGGCCCGCGTCCTGTAGGGGCGAAGCATTCGGGCAATAACCTATCGGTGAAACTGGAGATTTTCTATCCGAATGCTTCGCCCGTACTTTTTCAGCAAGCCCTATTTAGAGATTTTCTGCCAGTTAATCTGGCTCTCCCCTACTTGTGGTCATAAGAAAAAGTTATGAAAAAGTCAGAGATCCAAATTTTCCTAGCTCACGCTAGTGAGGACAAACCAGCAGTTTTGGCACTGCATGACCGCCTTAAGCAAGCGGGATATAAACCTTGGTTGGATGAAAAAGACCTGATTCCGGGTCAAATTGGGCGAGATGAAATTCCGAAAGCGATTGAAGCTAGTCAGATTTTTCTCGCCTGTCTGTCAGGGAAATCGGCTAATAAGCAGGGATACATCCAACGGGAGTTGAGGATTGCACTTGATATCTTGGGAGAGATGCCACCGGGGACAATTTTTTTTATTCCTATGAGGTTAGAAGAATGCGAAATTCCTGATCTGCGAAGTGCAGAAGTTGGCTTGAAGCTGCGAGATATTCACCGGCTTGATTATTGGAAAGAAGACGGATTTGAGCAACTAGAAAGAGCAATTACCCATCAGTTCAATCCTGAACCAGAAGAACCAAAAAAACCCGTAATCGTCACTCCACCGTTATCAGTATTTAACTTTGAGATCGTGGGAGTAAATGCGAAGGGTGAGCAAATCAAAAAAGAGTCGAAGCAGTCCCAATATTTCAGCGAAGATTTGGGCAACGGCATCACCCTAGAAATGGTTGCCATCCCGGGGGGTACATTCACGATGGGAACGGAAGACGAGGAAATCGAAAGACTGGTTAAAAAATTTAATTGGGAAGGATTTAGAAGGGAAAGACCACAACATGAAGTAACTGTCCCACCCTTCTTTATGGGTAAATACCCCATCACCCAGGCCCAGTGGAAAGCGATCGCCTCTCGCACGGATTTAAAGGTTAAACAAGACCTTGATTTCAACCCAGCCTGTTTTAAAGACCGTTCCGATAGCGATCGCCGTCCCGTGGAACAAGTCAACTGGTACGATGCGATCGAGTTCTGTGCGAGATTATCGAAACTAACGGTTCGGGAATACCGACTACCCAGTGAAGCAGAATGGGAGTACGCTTGTCGTGCTGGAACCACCACCCCGTTTTACTTTGGGGAAACCATTACCGGGGAATTGGCCAACTACAGGTCCAGCGAAACCTACGCCGAGGAAGTGAAGGGAGAATATCGAAAAGAAACGACTGCCGTGGGACAATTTCCTCCCAACGCCTTTGGACTGTACGATATGCACGGCAATGTCTGGGAGTGGTGCGCCGATACTTGGCACGATAACTATGACGGTGCGCCGACGGATGGCAGTGTCTGGATAGAAAATGGGGATGATAATCGTTCTCCTCTGCGGGGCGGTTCTTGGTACGCCTATCCCCATGCCTGCCGTTCCGCTTACCGCGTCGACAACTACCGCCGCGGCAGCTTCAGCAATGATCGTGGTTTTCGGGTGGTGTGCGGTGCTGGGAGGACTTTGTAGCAGAAAAGAATTTAAGAGCATGGTGTCAACAGACTTTTAAAAATTAGGTGGGCATTGCCCACCCTAATCTTAGGATGGCGGTTTGTAGGTAGAAGCAACGGATAATTCCTTTAATTGCTTCGCTGCCACTGTTGAAGGTGCAGAAGTGAGTAAACAACTAGCTTGCTGGGTTTTCGGGAAAGCAATCACATCGCGAATCGATTCTTCTCCTGCTAACAACATCACCAAGCGATCTAAACCGTAGGCGATGCCACCGTGGGGAGGGGTTCCGTATTCAAAAGCTTCTAACAAAAAGCCGAATTTATTATAGGCTTCCTCTGGGGATAGACCGATGGTAGCGAAGACTTTTTCCTGTACTTCCCGTTGATAAATCCGCAAACTGCCGCCACCGATTTCAATACCATTAAAAATCATATCGTAGGCTAGGGCGCGAGCGTGGGCTAGATCGTCTAAATCTTCGGGATTAGGGGCAGTAAAAGGGTGATGCAATGCTTCTAGGCGTTTTTCCTCGGCGTTGTATTCAAACATCGGGAAATCCGTCACCCAGAGGAGGTTGATTTTCTCAGGATCAATTAATCCCAATTGTTCCCCTAAAACTAAGCGTAGGCGGGATAGGGATTTATTGACTGTATCGGTATCTCCCGCCCCAAATAAGAGCAGATGCCCCGGTTTTGCGCCAGTCTTCTCGATTAAAGCCTGTTTTTGTGCCTCTGTTAGGTTATCTTTAATCGCACCAATGGTATCAAAATCGTAATCTTCGCGCACGCGGATGTAGGCGATTCCCTTCGCACCCGCATCGGTGGCTTCTTTGAATAAATCCCCACCCGGTTTGATTCTGACGTTAGAAATCGCCTCGTTACCGTTGGGAATCGGTAAAACTTTCACCGTCCCCCCACTGGCGATCGCACCTGAAAACACCTTAAATCCCGAATCGGCAAAAATCTCCGCCACATTGACCAATTCCAAGCCAAAACGGGTATCGGGGCGATCAACCCCATAGCGATCCATAGCCTCAGCATAGGTTAAACGGGGCAGGGGCAGGCTTATATCGATATTTTTGACTTTTTTGAAGATATGAGCGATTAAAGCCTCATTTAGGGCTAAAATCTCAGGTAAGGAGAGAAAACTCATCTCCATATCCAACTGAGTAAATTCCGGTTGACGATCAGCGCGCAGATCTTCATCGCGGAAACAGCGGGCGATTTGATAGTAGCGATCCATTCCCGACACCATTAATAATTGCTTAAATAGTTGCGGTGATTGGGGTAAAGCGTACCATTGGCCAGGGTTGACACGGGAAGGAACCAGATAATCCCGCGCCCCTTCGGGAGTCGATCGAGTTAAAATTGGTGTTTCCACTTCGATAAAATGCTGTTCATCTTCGAGAAAACGGCGCATTTCTTTGACAACTTGGTGACGTAGTTGTAAATTCTGACTCATACGCTCCCGGCGTAGGTCTAGATAGCGGTATCGCAAGCGCACATCTTCCCGGACTGATTCACTTTCGGAACTGGAGACGACAAAAGGCAGTTGTTTAGTAACCCCGTTGAGAATCTCGATGCTAGTGGCGTAAATTTCGATTTCTCCGGTGGCAATGCGCGGGTTAAGGGATTCGGTAGGCCTTTGACTGACTGTTCCCGTCACCTTGAGGACATACTCGTTTCTGACGGTTTCAGCGATGGGGTAGGAAGCGGGGGTTCGTTGGGGATCGCTGACGATCTGGACAATACCACTGCGATCCCGCAGATCAATAAAAATAACGCCACCGTGATCGCGACGGCGATCGACCCAACCGAAGAGGGTGACACTTTTTTCAATTTCGATCGCGCTAAGGTCGCCACAGTAGTGAGTTCGCATAGTCTAACTAGAGAATTACTTATATTACGAATGTAGTATAGAAAGGATGTGGCCAGAAAAAAATCAGACGGCCTTGCTTATTATGCCAGTATTTTGTCGCTTTTGTCCTCTTGTTTAGGGTATTTTTATGGTCTTCTAGTCCTCAGCTATCGGCTTTTCGCAGATCGGCTATAATCAACAAGGCTCATCTAGCAGTTACCGATTTTGAACGATTAAAATCATGAATTCCTTAGAAAAAAAAATGGTGGAACTGTTAAGAGAACTCAGGGAAGATCACCATGTTTCAGGGGTAAAAGCGGAATTCGAGACAGAAGGAACCCGACTGACGGAAGCGATGCGCTTGAAAGAAATTAGTCTGAAAGCGGGGGTAGATTTTAATCTGAAAATTGCTGGTTGCGAAGCGATCAGAGATATCTTTGATGCGGTTAATTTAGGAGTTGATCGCTTGATTGCTCCCATGGTAGAAACAGCCTACGCTTTACAAAAATATCTGCGGGCAGCTAGGAGGGTTTTAGCTGACCAAGGGGTGGAAGATGTGGAGTTATTGGTTAATATCGAAACGATTACTGCCTGTGAGAATTTTCAGGAAATGTTGGCGATTCCAGAGATAAAATCTCTCCATGGTATCGTCATCGGACGGATGGATTTAGCCTGTTCTTTGGGATTAACCCGTCAGGATGTGAATAGCAAGCAAGTTTTGGATCTGGCTTTACCTTTGGCAAAAAAAGCTAAGGCTGCCGGTTTGACTGTTGCCATTGGGGGTGGAGTGTCACTAGATTCTTTAACGTTTTTCAAAATGTTCTGCCAAGGACATTTTGACCGCTTCGAGACGCGCAAAGTTATCTTTGATTGTCCCCAAGCTTTGGATAATTTCAGTTTAGCTTTGCCAAAAGCGATCGAGTTTGAATTACTCTGGCTAGAGAATAAGAAAAATTATTATGGTGCTATTGTTCGTGAAGATGACCGGCGTTTAGAAATCCTCCATAATTTACTTTTTGGTTAAAGATATTGATCCTTCGATCGACCGCTCAAAACCTAGGCAGCAAAGTTATACGGATGTGGACTCATTGGCTCTTCTCGACTTTGTGTGATAATTTTTGCTTATGGAATTGTGAAATGCTTATCGGGCAAGACTTTTATGGCTATTTTGCCGAAGAAACTATCAGTATAGACCTCGTTTCCACAGAGAAACCAGAAGAGCCAAGAGAGCCACTTATTATGAATAACTTCTGTTAAGTAAGTAGTTATAATTAAATTGAAGATAGATTTTGCCTCTGATCCCCCCTGCCCCCCTTGATAAGGCTATCCCTTATAGGGATCTTTCTTAACAATTTTTGCAGTAAGCACTCCAACCCTTATCCTGACTTGATTTCAGTTTTTTCTTTGTCAGTAAGGGTGTCAACAAGGAATATTATAGATTGTTAACCGAGTCTTGAAAGCCTTGTGCCACAAAGGTTTGAAATGTTAAGAAAGATGTGACTAAAGGACAGCTTGATAAGGGGGGTGCCGATAGGCGGGGGGATCCCCCCTGCCCCCCTTGATAAGGGGGGTGTCTGACAACTTTTAACACCTACCTACTTAATTATTTTAAGGTGGTGATTCGGTAGTAGTGAAAAAATTAAAAATTATCTCTCTAATATACCGTTTCTCTCTCTATCACTATGAATACGGTCCTATCCATTAGTCACATCTTTCTTAACATTTTAACCCTTTGTAGCACAGGGCTTTCAAGACTCGGTTAACAATCTATAATATTCCTTGTTGACACCCTTACTGACAAAGAAAAAACTGAAATCAAGTCAGGATAAGGGTTAGAATGCTTACTGACAAAATTGTTAAGAAAGATCCCTATAAGGGATAGGGTACTTATTAATTTTCCTGCATTTTTCTGCTCACTTTGTTATTTTCGCTCTTCTGCTCTGACACCAGATTTTTTGTTCTCGAGGATTTCTCGGTCTTTTTTCACCATTTCTTTTAAAGAGTAACTCCACCGTCCACAGGTAAAACCACACCTGTCATATAGGGGTTGATAATCAAACTCAATACTGCTAGAGCGACTTCTTCGGGTTGCCCTAAATGTTCGACAGGTAGGGCAGAAACCGCCCATTTGCTTAAGTCCGAGCGTTCTGAATCACCTTGACTGCTCCAGATAGTTGTATCTTCTATTAATCCGGGGGCAACAACGTTAACGCGAATAGGAGCGATTTCTAGGGCGAGGGCGCGTCCAAATACGGCTACGGCACTATTAGCGGCGGCTATGACGGAAATTCCGCCCATTTTGGAATATTTGAACATAGTAACGCTGGATGTCAGGGTAATAGAACCGTCCTTGGCCAAAGTTTTCAGGGAGCCACGCACGGCTAAAAAGGTTGCCCAGAATTTCTCCATACCTCCCCGGGCCGTTTCTGTGGTCATTTCGGTTAATAAGGCTCGCGGCATATTTCTGTCTCCGAGAGAGGTGACTACTAAATGGTCAAAGTTGCCAATTTCTGCAAAAAAGGCATTAACAGAATCTTCTTCTAAAAAATTAACAGTTTTGGCTTCAATCTCCCCGGAAATTAGGGCAACAGCGGCAGCTAATTTCTCTTGAGAAGCATGGGAAAGCACCACTTTTGCCCCCAGGGAGAGCAATTTTTCGGCAATCGCTAGGTCAATCCCGGAGCTTGCACCAATAATAACGACTTTTTTACCCGATAAGGAATCAAACATTTTTTTGTCTCCAAAAATTCAAGAAAAACTGACAACTATTACAGTATATTGACTGGCTTTTGGGCAGCAACTAACCAATAAGTTATGGCCGAGGAACTTAGCAAATTATCCAGAGCCTTAATGTTTAAATTATAGGTTTCTTCGTCTAATTTTCCTGATTGAAATTCCTCGGTTAACCAAGACTTAAGATGGCGAAAATGTCTGAACCAGCACTCCTCCGTCACCTCGACAAATTGAACATCTTTAAACCCTGCCTGTTGATAAAGATTTTGATACTCTGCAATATCTTTGACCGTGTTTGCTTGGGGAACTGTCCAATCCCCCAAAAGTTCTGTTGTGGCAAAACTCAGATCTGAGAGAATTAAGGTTCCCCCCGGCTTTAATACTCGCCAAGCTTCTTGGAAGAATTGCTGTCTAGTATTAAAATAAAAAGCCGCTTCTACACAAATAATTTGCTCAAAAGAATGATCAGCAAAATCCATCTCTACCGCATCCATTAACAGAAATTTACCCTCGGGAAAATTCAAGAGACTTCTGGCAATTTGTGTCGGAGAAATGTTAATCCCCACAATTGCTGTCAATGGGTAATATTTGAGAAGATAATGAGTAGTTGCTCCTAAACCACAGCCAACATCAAGAATTGTTCCCTGTTTGTTGGGAATAAATTCTAAAAGTTTCTCCATCAGAGTAGAGGATGCTTCCTGTTGATCTTGAGTATGGGAGAGCCAATAACCGACATTAAAAAACTCTCTTTCACCATAAAACTCTCGAATCGAAGGACTACAAATTAAATCATCGAATCTACTAATCCATTCATTTTTATCCATTGTTAAACTCACTTAACTCTTTCGGCAAAAACTACATTAGTCTAACACGATTGGGCTTAGTAGAACGCACTTTCCGCACTTCTTAACATTCAATTGATAATTTTTACTAATATATTGCTTACAATCCTTTGCCAGTAAAGATTATAGCTACAATCATGGATTTTTATCAAGGTGAAGAATTGCAAATTTTTTTCTCAGAAAAAATCAATTATTGAAATTTTTCTCAATAGTAGTTTCTACAATGAAGGTTTTTCGTCAAAACATCTTGGGAAATGTAAAAATATATATAGCGGTAAGCACTTGAGTGAGATACAAACCAAGCTTTGCCTAGCATGGTTTATAGCTCGTGACACTGTACCTCATACGACTGCACACCGCTATAAAAGTATATGAAGATGTGCGGAATGTCGGCTGTTAAGGCACTATGCTGAATCATACTGTTTTTAAAAACACAGAGTTGTCATATCTAATTTTTCGCACACTTGTAGCCGTATCAACTACGACCCTAACAGCACAATCCTGAGTGCTGAGTGCCAAGCTCGCGATGGAGAATGGCTCCCCACCGAACTGACGCTTAGTGACCATATCGGTAATATAGATGGGGAATTGCAGTTCGGGGATCAAAACTTCCAAGAAACCTGCCAAGATTGTTACCTTGAGTTCGGGGATGGAGAGCAATCCCTATGGTTGGTGTGTACTTGTCAAACAATGGATGGGAAATGGAAACCTACGCAAATACTGTTAGACAGTCAGATCGATAATAACGATAGCCAACTGGAAATCGGATAGGGTAGGAGAGGACGCAAGAAATCCACGATTCCGCTATCTGTTGGCTAGGAAACCTACACTTACCCGCAAGAAAAGTGTAGGTAGTTCACCAAGTATTTGACTTGAGTAAGACGGCAATATATGTTACTATCGCAAGGTAATCGCAGCTAGCTTGAAAAAGCTGCCACTCAAAACTAGGAATGACCATGAATTATCCTAATAGCGAACAAAGTAAAGCAATCCCCTTCTTTGCTCGTTTTTTATCTGCGGACCAAGACGAGGCTCCGACTCCCGATTCCCCCCCCGATTCTGAACCCGCTCCCGTTTGGACTTGGAAATGGCCTTCTGACTGGGAAGATAGTTAATTAATTTAAAAATTGCTTTCAGTAATTCAGACAGAAATAAACTGCCGCCATAAGTCAAGCAGGAGTAAGATTTATGGCGGTTTTTTGTTGTATTTAGGGTTTGCTAAACAAGTCAATTGGCTGGTGGAGGCAGCAGTGCTTAGTCAAGTTAAAACTACTCTTCAGCAATTTCGACTTCTTTGGGAGCAATGGGTTCTTCGGCAGCAATTTCTACTTCAATAGCCTTTTTCAGGTTAAGTTTTAGAACTTGAGAAATTGGCAAACCTTCCACCTCATTGATGAGATATTCTTGAGTTTCTGTTTCACGACGTTTGAGATAGACCGTTTTAAGCAGTGCCTCAATGCCATAACCCGTCACAATGTCACCAATAATGGTAGAAAGGCCTAAGACCCCAAGTCCACCAATTAGTCCCAGCGGACCGCCTAACCCAAAAAGTGCGTAAATCGCAGGATAGGCAGTACCACCGGATGCGGCAACAGCAATAATGAAAATAATGCCGGGGAGTCCAAGAGATGCAAGTTTTTGAACAACTTCATCCAGAGAAATTCCCCAGGAGACAAGTTTTTTGTTGATGTCTGTGGGATTAATTCCGAGAAAATCATGGGGAATGGCCGTTTCAGTAGTTTCCGTCATTGATGAGACTCCTAAAATCACTAAGTTGGATTGGTTGGTCGGGATTTCATTCATATAAAATCCATGGTAAGGCAAAAGAATACAAATCGGCTGTCTAGCAATCAGATGCCTTGCAGCATTCTACATTAGTCTTACCGTTCACACAACTTGTAGAAAATCGTCAGTTCTTAGATTAAATCCTGTTTAAAAGATAGAGGAGATTGGGGAGAAACAATTGATAACTGGGTTTTTCAAGTTGGATTGGGAGTTAACCATAGTCTTAAAAACGGGTTTGGTATCAAATATCAAGGCAAACTTTTAACTCTTCGGCTAAAATCTGGACATGGGGTTCCACCATAATCGAGACATGATTTCCTAGTACGAAATGAATCTCAACTGGCTCTGTAGAAAATTCACTCCAGCCTAAAGAGGAATCCTCGCAATCTCCAGCTATTAAATCTTTATTTGGATCATCAGATAATTCCTCACTGGCCCGTATAATCGTAATTTTACCAGGATAAATCTGTTTAGGGAGATAATCAATCAGACATAAACAGCTAGTTTTATAGGCTTGGACAATTTTTTCAAGCTGTCTAGTTTCCGCATTGGGAGGAAGCATATTAGCCAGTTTAAAAAAGTTTAAGGCGTATCTTAATTGTTCCTCCACTGTTAAGAGTTGAAGAGTTTCATAGGAAATATCGATGGTTTTATCTAAATAAACTTCGATACCTTTGCTGACTTCAGCTAACCACCGCGCATGATCCCAATTAATATAATCAAGCAAAATTTGTTTGTCTTTATAAGTGGGTGCTGAAGAATCAATGATTGCTAGTAATGCCACTTGTTGACCCTGATTAACCAACTGTTGAGCCATTTCAAAAGCCACATTACCACCGTAGGAATGTCCTCCCAAAAAGTAGGGTCCTTGGGGTTGTAAATCCTGCATGGCTTTAAGATAAATACTGGCTATATCCTCAATGCGAGTGATTTCTCCAAACTGTTGATAGAGATCATTTTCAAAACTGTAGAAAGGTTGATCTTTTCCTAAACAACGTCCTAAATGGTAAAAATAAAATGGTCGTCCCCCGGCGCCTGGAACACAGAAGAAAGGAGGCTTTGAACCCTGGGGTTGAATGGGAACCAAACAAGACTGGTTAGAGGAATCTGCATCGGTTTCGATAATAGTCGCTAACTGTTCAATAGTTGGGTTTTGAAATAGTGTAGTTACGGCAATTTCTTTGCCTAACTGTTCTTGAATTTGGGTGATTAAATAAGGAGCTAAAAGGGAATGACCACCGAGATCAAAAAAGTTATCATGCACGCTAATTTTGTCAATCTTTAGCACTTTTGACCAGATTTGCACGAGGTTTAATTCTAACTGATTACGCGCTTCAATAAATCTGTCTGAATCACTGGTATTACTGGGAGCTTTTAACGCACGGCGATCAATTTTTCCGTTAGCTGTTAAAGGGAAAAACTCCAGCAGCACAAAAGCACCAGGAACCATATAACCGGGCAATTTATCGCTAAGAAATTGACGCAAATCGCCACTTGTTAGCTTTACTCCTAGCTTAGGCACAATATAGGCAACTAACTGTTTTTCCCCGGGATTATCTTCACGAACAATCACACAAGAAGACTGTACCGCCTGATTTTGACTAAGTACAGCCTCAATTTCTCCCAATTCAATACGGAAGCCGCGAAGTTTTACTTGATTGTCAATCCGTCCTACATATTCAATATTACCATCGGGTAAATAACGGGCCAAGTCTCCCGTTTTATATAATTTTGACGGCTCATTGCCCCCCTTATTAAGGGGGGTTGGGGGGATCACTTCATCCTTCTCAAAAGGATTAGGAATAAATTTTTCTTG
>NZ_JADBTR010000157.1:0-15447 GCF_020246065.1 Microcystis sp. M144S2 | reverse complement strand
GAAATGCTACGTTTACAAGGTTTTCCCGATGATTATCAAATTGTCGGCAGTTATCAAACTATGCGAAAATTAACGGGTAATAGTGTAGCGATTTCCTGCGTAGCTGCTGTGGTTAATTCTGTAATCGAGTCTTTGTTAGATGTTGAGCAAGCATTAACTAATACTAAATCCGTTGAGTATGGGCTACTTATGAGGACAGGCAAAAGGCACTCATGCAAAAGAGGGAATAGATAATCAGTTTTTAATAACTGGATTTAGTATCACAGAAAATTGCTGTAGATTTTACAATCTAAGACTTTAATTAGGGTTGGCTGAAAAAGTTAAATAGAACAGACAAAAAGCCTGTTCTATCCCTGAGTAAAAAAAACTTAAACCGTCATGATATCCTTTTCTTTTGTCGTTAATAAATCCTCGATTTTGGCGATAAATTTATCGGTGGATTTCTGCACTTGATCCTGTAAATCCCTGGATTCATCCTCAGAAATTTCGTGACTTTTCTCCTGTTTACGGATAGCATCGATCGCATCCCGGCGAATATTGCGGACAGCCACCTTTCCCTCTTCGGCCAATTTCGCCGCTAATTTGACCAATTCCTTGCGGCGATCGCTAGTGAGGGGAGGGATATTCAAACGAATGGTCTGACCGTCATTACTGGGGGTTAAACCCACGTCCGAGAGAGAAATCGCCTTTTCGATCGCCCCCATACTGGTACGATCGAAGGGTTGAATGGCGATCGTGGTTGCGTCGGGAGTGCTAATGGTCGCCAGGGACTTGAGGGGAGTTTCCATGCCATAATACTCCACCACGATCCGATCTAAAAGAGAAGCATTTGCCCGGCCAGTACGAATCGTATTAAAAGCTCTCTGGGTTGATTCGACGGTTTTCTGCATATGGTCTTGAACTTCAGCTAACTTCACAGAATCCTCCTACCAATGTTCCAACGGGTTCACCTTTGACAGCGCGAACAATATTACCTGCTACCGACAGATCGAAAACGACTATCGGGATATTATTTTCCTTGCACAGAGCGATCGCAGTTCCGTCCATCACCCGCAGATCATGGGTCAGCACATGACCGTAGGTGAGGCTTTGAAAGCGTCGCGCATTAGGATTGTGAGAGGGATCGGAATCATAAACCCCATCCACTTTCGTCGCTTTAAACACCACTTCCGCATCGATTTCGGCAGCGCGCAGGGCTGCCGTGGTATCGGTGGTAAAGAAAGGATTACCAGATCCCGCACCGAAAACCACCACCCGACCTTTTTCCAGATGACGGATGGCCCGCCGGCGGATGTAGGGTTCAGCTAATTCCTGCATAGCGATCGCCGTTAATACCCTAGTCGGCACTTGCGCTCGTTCTAGGGCATCCTGCAAGGTCATAGCGTTCATGACTGTTGCTATCATACCAATATAATCGGCCGTGGCCCGATCCATGCCAGCCGAGGCGGCTTTCACCCCCCGAAAAATATTGCCCCCACCGACCACGATCGCCAATTGGATGCCTTGATCAACCACTTCGGAGATTTCCTGGGCGATAGCGGAAACCACCATCGGGTCGATCCCATAGCCGAGATTGCCCATCAAAGCCTCCCCACTCAGTTTTAATAATACCCGCTTGTACGCCATGCCCTTACTACCACTCGCTAAAACAAGATCTAGATAATTTTTGTCTCCCCATAAGATAGCAGGTTTTGGCCTTGATTTAAGCTGACCAGTTCACTCTCCCCCAGGACCGACAAGTTAAGATTAATAAATCTTTTCGCTGGGAAATTAGTATTTAGTGATACCTTTGTTATTAAGGGAAGCTTAGTTTTATTGAGAATTAATAACCGTGGTCAGCGATCGATTACTATTGGTTAACAAAAGCAATCAAAGGGCCGCTAACATCGATACCTTTGATTGGGTCTATGGGTTTCAGGATGGAACCCGTCTGATGGGCAAGGTTTGCGGTTACTTAGACCCCGATAGTAATCGTCTTCTCGATCCCGGAAACTGCAGCGCTATCTACCAGAATGCCCAAGGACAAGTCCTTAGTCGTTGGCAAGCTGGAGATTTTATCGCTTTTGAACTAACCACCACCGGGGAAGATCTCCTGATCGTGGCTTCTAATGATAATTGTGTCAGTAATAGTCTCTGTTTGGTTTCGGGCATTAGTCGCAGCTGCGCCCAAGTTAGCGATGAAGGAAAATCCCTCGTCCGGGAGGTTTTTCAATACCCCGCTTGGTCTTTGCAGGGCGATAATACCACTTCTAAGCCGGCTTTCAGTTGGAATTGTTCCGTATCTCCCTTTTTCCCCTTTGTTTCCCTGCGTTTTAATCTTCAGTCCACCTGCAGCAAAAAATTCTATCGTTGGACGGTTTCTCCCTATTTTCCCTTTTGTCCCCTCTTAGAAGTGGGAGAATCCCTTGCCTAATTGGCTTTTTCACTACGATAGTTCTAGAAGATTTCAACACATCAGGAATGGTTAAAACCGTAAGCTATCCCGTGCTATATCAGACTTAGGATGGCGTTCTTTTCGAGATATGCTATCGGCTAAATCCGCTTAGTATGGCCGGGATTTTCGCTTAATTTCTCGATGGCAACCAACAAAGCCAAAAGTCTGACCGTTGCTGTGGACATAGGGTCCAAAAAGCCTTAAATGTCCCTAGAGATGTTAGAGCAGTTATCTTAATGGTGAGCTACGAAGTTTTCCTTTTGGGGAGTCAGGAGTCAGTATTCAGCAGTCAGCTTTTATTTAGGGCTTGCTGAATAAATCTAAAAACCTAGTTGGATAAGACTTTTAGACCTTTTGTCAATTAAAAAGTACCGGATATGGGAGTGATCGGGGGGGAAATTCAGGTACTTTTCCCCTGAAAATTAGGTAATTGGCCACCTCAACCGGTAAAACCCCACACCCCACACCCCACACCCCACAATGCCTTCGCCAGAATCCGCTCCGCTTCTATCACAACTGCAAAAAAAAGTCAACAGTTTAGATGTACCATTTTATGCGCCAGGGCATAAGCAGGGGGAAGGAATCGGGGAGGATTTAAGTAATTTACTGGGAAAAAGCGTCTTTAAAGCCGATTTACCCGAATTACCCGACCTTGATAATTTGTTTGCCCCGACGGGGGTGATTAAAGAAGCGCAAATTTTAGCAGCCGAGACATTTGGGGCAGATAAAAGCTGGTTTTTAGTCAATGGCTCCAGTTGTGGCATTATTGCGGCGATTTTAGCCACTTGCGGCGAGGGAGATAAAATTATTTTGGCGAGAAATATTCATAAATCGGCAATTTCGGGCTTAATTCTCTCTGGGGCGCAGCCTATCTTTATCAATCCCGAATATAATCCCACTATCGATCTAAATTTAAATATAACCCCCCAATCCCTCGAAAATGCCCTGAAACTTCATCCCGACGCCAAAGCGGTGATGGTAGTCTCTCCCACCTATCAAGGGGTTTGCTGTGACTTAGAAACTATCGCCCAGATTACCAATCATTATTCTATCCCGCTGCTCGTCGATGAGGCTCACGGGGCCCATTTTGCCTTTCATCCCGATTTACCTCCGGCTGCCCTGTCTCTCGGCGCCGATATGGCTATTCAGTCCACCCATAAGGTTTTAGGGGCCTTAACTCAAGCATCGATGTTACACTTAAAAGGCGATCGCATTAGTTCCGAAAAAGTCGATCGAGCCTTACAATTAGTTCAAACCACTAGCCCTAGTTATCTACTTCTCGCCTCCCTTGATAGTGCTAGAAAGCAAATGGCGACGCAAGGCCTAGATTTACTGAGCAAAACCCTCGATTTAGCCGCTACTGCCCGAAAAGAACTCGATAAAATTCCTAATATCTCTGTTTTAGACTTTCCCCATTCTATCCCGGGTTGTCACTGGTTCGATCGCACTCGTTTAACGGTAATCGTCAAAGATTTTGGCTTAACTGGTTACGAAATAGACGATATTTTGCGAGAAAAATACGCCGTCACCGCAGAATTACCGACTTTAAGCCAACTTACTTTTATTATCTCCATCGGCAATCATCGCGAACACATTAATCGCCTAATTACTGCTTTTCAATGCCTTAAATCCCCTTCCTCTACCAGTTTATCCCCCACTCCTCCTCCAGTCACGGGAAATTTGGCTATTTCTCCTAGAAAGGCTTTTTTTGCCCCTACAGAGATAGTATCCCGGAAAAATGCCCTCGATCGTCTTAGTGCTGATGTTATCTGTCCCTATCCCCCCGGTATTCCCGTTTTGATGCCGGGAGAGTTAATTTCTCAGGAAGTCCTCGACTATCTGCAAACTATTTTAGACCTCGGTGGCACGATTACCGGCGGTAGTGATGATAATTTGGCAACTTTCAGGGTTTTAAAATAATCGCAAAATTATCTGATATATTAACCGGAAAAAGGCGGTAATAGCAATTGCTCCGATGGCTGCCATCACGGCAATGATAGCAATTTCAGGAAAATTTAGGCTTCCTTGCAGTCGCGAAAGAAAGAAGATGAGGGTGAGGGTAATTGCTGCTAGAATCGGTAAATCTCTCCCTTCAATCACTTTTTTAAATAATGCCCAAACTAAGCCACCTAAGATCATAAAAGCGATGACAATTCCTACCGAGGGGACTAAACTATTTAAGGCAACTACTAATAATGTCCCCTCAAATCCTGTAAAGGCAGCATTAGCGAAAGTTTCCCCAAGAGAAAAGCGGGAAGGGTTTCTAATCACTGGAGAAGCTGGAGAAGATGGAGAAGGTGGAGAAGCTGGATTTAAAGCGGTTAAAACTTCTCCACAGGATTGAAATCGATCTCGCGGATTTGCTAGTAACATTTTATTGAATACTCTTGCTAAATCTGCACTGATGTTAGGGGCATAATTTTGCCAATTCCAGACCTTTTTTTGCGGATCGTATAGCTCATCAGGATCGCGATTAGTTAAGAGCATAACACAGGTAGCTGCTAGGGCATATAAATCCGTGGCTGCTGATACCTGATTGCCTAATTGTTGTTCGGGAGGGGCAAATCCGGCTGAGTAAATTGTTGTGGATTTCTCTGGTGTATTATTGGGATTATTGGTAGCCTGTTTTACTGCCCCAAAATCGAGTAAATAGAGGCGACCATTTTTGTCGCGCATGATGTTAGATGGTTTTATATCCCGGTGAATGGAACCATTTTCATGAATAAATTTGAGGATAAGAAGTAATTCTTCGAGAATGTTTTTGACTTCACTTTCTTGAAAGGGTTTTTGTTGCTGTTGGAGAATTTCTTCTAAGTTTTTACCGTCGATATATTCCTGGGCCAGATAGAAAAATTGCTCTTCTTCTCCCGTTAATTGATTCTTGACTTTTAAAGGGAAAAAAGCATAGAGATCAGGGATTTGGCGATGTTTTTTTCCTAAATCTTCTAAAACCCGCGCTTCTTGAAAAAATAAGTTTTTCGCTTTTTCTAAAGCTTGCGGACTTAAATTACCGGAAGGTTGAAATTGTTTGAGTACACATTTAGCTCTTGTGGGACTATAACGATCTACTGCTAAAAATGCCGCCCCAAATCCTCCTTTTCCCAATAGACGTTCCGGCAAATAACGTCCCCCTAAAATTAATGGCATCCCGCAAGCAGTACAATATTTCTGCTCGATCGAGGTTAAAAGATTGCTATCGTCTAGGTCTAGGCATTGATTACGCGGTTTCGGACAGTGTGGACGCGTGCAAATAACTTCCATAGTCACCGTTTCCCGTGGTACTGCTCTTAGTTTAGCTACTACCAGCAATTCGGGTTAAAATTTCTGTTCTTGAGAAAGATTTAAAAAGAGGGTTCGTAGGCTGACACGGATTCCCATTATAAGACAAGGTTAACAGAAATTTTGGAGTTTGTCAAGTCTTTGGCTGAAAAAAATCCAGCCAGATAAGGGCGATTATCGAAAAAATCGGGTCACGCATATCATTCAAGGCCAGGGTTCTGGCCAGGACTTGAGCGAAACGGTCTTGAACCATCCACTCCCGTGTCACCTCCTTTTGAGGCTCTTGAAAATATTGCTTTTTTTTCCCAAAGACAGTAAACTCAAATGTATTGTAAATGTATTTCAGATGAATTATGACTCTATATCTAGTAGAGGATGATCGACAAGAAAGGACAAAAGAAGAGGTGAGCGAGATATTGGAGCGCATTGCCACAGTCGCATCAAAATCCCAGGGAGAGTTAATCGAAGCCCTAATCGGTGAAACAGAGGGGCGGTTATTCCTGATTATCAAAGCGATTGATCGCGCCTCCCTCGAACAAGTACTAGAAAACGCTGGGCTAGGTTGGCAACTAATCAAGGAAATGCGCTTGATTGGGCAGGACTTAGCCACTGTGCGAGAGCGCAAAGACAAAGCCAACTATCTAGTACAGTGGAATTTACCCCCGGGGCTAACCATGGAAACTTACCTGCAACGAAAAGCGGAGAAAACCCCCCTTTATGCTCAAGTACCCGAAGTCAGTTTCGAGCGTACCTATGTTTGCGAAGACTTGAGTAAATGTCTCTGTTTCTACGATAGTCCCGATGAAGCGGCGGTAAAAAGAGCCAGAGAAGTGGTCGGCGCACCTATAGATAGTTTGACCTCGATTGAAAATATTCACCCCTAGGAGAAAACAATTATGCTCGATCGAGGCTCCGAAATCCTTTCTTTTCTGGAAGAAAGAGCCACTGACCTCAACAACGGTACAGCTAATCTCAACGTCGGTTCGGCCCTAACCAAGCTAGGAGAATCGGGCTGGTTCGGCTATGCTATACCTGAAAGCTTAGGAGGCCGGGGTGGCTCCTTATTACAGGCAGTAGAGGCGATCTCCGCTGTGTCCCAATGCTGCCTCACCACCGGTTTTGTTTTCTGGTGTCAGCGCGTCTTCATCCAATATCTGGCCGCCAGTAATAACACTTATCTACAAAACAAAATTCTACCGGCTGTTCTCAAGGGAGAGATAGCCGGAGCGACAGGACTCTCTAACGCGATGAAGTACCTCGGCGGGATCGAGGAGCTGCGTTTACAGGCAAAGATCGAGGGAGAAAACGTCACTGTTAATGGCTTCCTGCCCTGGGCCTCTAACCTCGACTCTAAGGGAGAATTCATAGTAGCCGTTGCCGCTCAAACTACATCGGGACAAACTCTTATCCTCGCCCTTCCCTCCTTCGCAGAGGGGTTAAAACGGGGTGAAGACCTACAATTATTGGGTTTACAAGCTTCCCGCACCAGTACCCTTGAATTCGATCGAGTTCAGTTATCTCACGACTGGATTATCAGCTTGGAAGCAGCAAAATTTTTACCCTCAGTCCGCCCCTGTTTCTTGCTGTTACAATGCGGACTGGCCCTTGGCATTACGCGTAAATCCCTTGGGGAGACAGAGAAAAGTTTAGGGGGAAAGGCAGCGGTAGCCAGCGATCGTTATTTCTTCGCCCGGGAGCGTCTGACTCGTCTAGAAAAGACAATCGAGCAATTCAGCACCCTAGAAAGCTTCGATCTCGGACGAACACGCCAACTATTCACCCTCAGAGTGGACATTACCCGGTTAGCGGTGGAATCCGTAGGGTTAGAAGCGGAAATTAAGGGAGGAAAAGGCTATTTCCGTAATAGCGACACGGCCCGACGGCTGCGCGAGGTCGCCTTTTTACCGGTGTTAACTCCGAGCCTGATTCAACTAGAAAGAGAATTACAACGTCAGTCCTCTAGCGATAAAATTCTCACTGGCGAACTCGAGCGAGCGGGGGTGAGGGAATGAGCGTCGCCACTGATTACCCCGTCCTCAGCCTAAAAAATCTCCACAAACGCTATAAAACCCGCCATGGCTACCGTACCGTTTTTGAGGATATTAACCTACAGGTGCGCTCCGGTGAGGTAGTTTGTTTGCTCGGAGCCAGTGGTTGCGGTAAATCTACCCTCCTTGCTACCGCCGCTGGTTTGCAAAGTGCCGATGGCGGAGAAATACAATTGCACTCACGACCCCTACAAGCCCCAGACATCCGCAGCTCGATCGTCTTTCAATCCCCCGCCCTTTTACCTTGGTTAACCGTTTGGCAAAACGTGGCTTTTGGTTTGAAATTAAAGCGGATGCCCCGCCTCGATCATCAGCAATTACGGGAAAGGGTTCACATCGCCGTTAAAAGCGTCAAACTAGATGGCTTCGAGCGTGCCTATCCTCATCAACTATCGGGCGGTATGGCTCAGAGAGTTTCTCTAGCCCGCGTCCTTGCCCGCCGCCCCTCTCTCCTGCTCCTGGATGAGCCGTTTAGCGCCCTCGACGCGATCACCCGTTTCGAGATGCAAAAACTCCTCCTAGAAGTCATAGCTCTCTATAACAGCACGGTTCTCCTCGTTACTCACGACATCGACGAGGCCCTATTAGTGGCCGATCGAGTTCTTCTCATGGGCCGTCATCCGGTGGGCATCCGCCGAGAATGGATTATCTCGATGCCGAAACCCCGTTTCGAGTCAGCCAAGCTTTTGAGTGATCTACGCCAGTCAATTTTTCAAGAATTAGCCCTTGTCATGACACTGTAAATCCATGAACCTACACGATAATTGTGCTTGTTGCGGCATGAGCCGTCGAGATTTCCTGAAACTTTCGGCACTGTTTACCAGTTCCTTCGGAGCAGCGATCGCCGCCGATAATTGGAATCTCCCCGTTCACGCCAATGCCAACGATCAGCCTGTGAAAATCGGTTATCTACCGATTACGGATGCCGCCCCCCTATTGGTGGCCCACTCCCGAAAACTTTATCAAGCGGAAGGTTTAACTACAGAACAACCGCGCCTATTCCGTTCTTGGGCGCAGATTGTTGAAGCCTTTCTCGCTCGGCAGGTGAACGTTATTCATGTTCTTTTTCCCACCTCGATCTGGATTCGTTACGGGCGCAATTTCCCCGCTAAAATCGTCGCGTGGAACCATACCAACGGTTCAGCCCTCACCGTCCTTCCCGATATTGAAAATCCCAGGGAATTGGGAGGCAAAACGATCGCGGTTCCTTTCTGGTATTCGATTCATAATTTGGTCTTGCAACAACTCTTACAACGTAACGGGCTGAAAATAGTTCGCAAACCCAAGGACGCGCCGATCGCTTCTAACGAGGTTAATCTAGTGGTTCTCCCGCCCCCGGATATGGTATCAGCCCTTGCCAATAAGAGCATCGGCGGTTATATCGTGGCTGAACCTTTCAACGCGGCGGCGGAAAATCTCAAAACCGGTAGGGTTCTCCGTTTCACCGGCGATGTCTGGAAGAATCACGCCTGTTGCGTCGTCTTTGTTCACGAGGAGGATATTAGGCAACGGAAACAATGGACGCAGAAGGTGGTAAACGCCCTCGTTAAAGCCCAACTCTGGTCCCGGAGCAATCGCTCGGAAGTGGCCCGGATTCTCTCTAAAGATGGTGGAAAATATACGCCTCACCCGCTGCCGGTATTGCAACGGGCGCTTACTTACTACGATCGCAATTTCTATAAAAAAGACGGGGCGATCGAGAATCCAGCTTGGCAGGTCAACCGGATCGATTTCCAGCCCTATCCTTTCCCTTCCTATACGGAGGAACTGGTACGCTTGCTCAAAACCACTCAGGTGGAAGGAAATACGGATTTTCTCCAAAAACTGCAACCCCGACAGGTGGCGCGGGATCTCGTGGATGACTCTTTTGTCCGTAATGCCTTGCAACAGGTGGGCGGACCGAAAGCTTTCGGCTTACCGAATAATCTCTCCCGCATCGAGACGATCAAATTTTAAAGGTCTGAACCTATGAAGTCACAATCTTTGACCTCCCCGCCAAGAGCTTTACTACCCTTATGGGGTATCGGTTTTGGATTATTGCTCTGGTGGCTATTTACCAGTCCTCTATGGCACTCAAACCCGATTTTAAATGATTTTTCCCCTGAGCGATCTTTTGTCGCTTTATTACGTCTTTTTGTTGGGGGGGAGATTATGCCCCATATCCTCACCAGTTGCCGCCGGGTTATTGTGGGCTTGGTTCTCGCTAGTGCCATCGGTGTGCCTTTGGGGGTATTAATCGGGTTGTATCGCTCCCTTGAATCGGCTTTGTCGGCTGTATTTCAATTTCTCCGCATGATCGCGCCCCTTTCTTGGATGCCTTTAGCGGTGATGGTTTTGGGCATTGGTGATCTACCCGTGTATTTTTTGCTGACGGTGGCGGCCATCTGGCCGATCCTTCTCAATACGGCTGCCGGGGTTAACGCGGTTGATCGCTCTTGGTTGACTTTAGCCCGCAGTCTCTGTGCTACCCGAGGGGAAACGGTTTTCCAGATTATTCTGCCTGCGATCCTCTCCCATCTCTTAACTGGTTTCCGTTTGGCTATAGGTATTATCTGGATCGTTCTTGTCCCGGCGGAAATGCTGGGGGTTAGTGCGGGTTTGGGTTATTATATTCTCGATACACGCGATCGACTCGCTTATTCAGAGTTGATGGCAGTGATTCTCGTTATTGGCGCGATTGGTTATCTGCTCGATTGGGGTTTGCGTCTGGCTCATCGCTCTTGGACGCATCAAGATTAGCCTATTGGTTCGACTATGTGGGAAGGGGGAAGTCTTGGCACTTTTCCTTAGTTAAAAGAGCGGGCCAGACGACTAACCCCAGTGTGTAATAACTGTTCCAAACTTTGGCGATCGCTGATAGCTTGAAGATTGATCACAAAACAGGTTAAACCTAGTCCAAAGAGGATAAAAGTGGGGGCCATAACCACACCAATCATCAACCAGGTGGCGACGTGGAGAAACATGGTGACAGCGAACAACAAAGCTAGGGAAGCAATGGGTAAGATTTGACGGGTAGGACGACCGAAATAGAGAAAAAGAACCGTTAAAAGGGTGGTTAATAAGTTAGCGGGTACTAAAAAGGCACAAATCGAGACGCAATAGTGGCGAGAAAATTCAGCGAGAGTATTAAAATCTATCATGAATAGTAGTTGACAATTCCCTGAGTCTTAGTACTCTCGATTGTAGCGAAAAATTTAGATGATCGGGATGAAGGCGGCTGAAGACGGATTAAGCTGTGGTCCAATAGATTTTGGAGAGGGAGCTAAAACGAGGATCGGGGTATAGATCCTCCGGTTATAATGAAATCTGGGAAAATGACACCGCCCTTCGGCTTCTCTCAGGGTCAACCCCATCCCGAAAACTCTTACCCCTTGCTAGGTATAATCGATCGCAGGAAGAATTTTATGAGTAAATTTGTCTTTGTCACCGGGGGAGTTGTCTCCAGTATTGGGAAAGGAATTGTCGCCGCTAGTTTGGGAAGATTGTTGAAAAGTCGCGATTATTCCGTCTCAATTCTGAAATTAGATCCCTATATCAACGTGGATCCGGGTACGATGAGTCCTTTTCAACACGGAGAGGTATTTGTCACCGATGATGGGGCCGAAACCGACCTCGACCTTGGCCACTACGAACGTTTTACCGATACGGAACTCTCCCGTCTCAATAGTGTGACTACCGGCTCGATTTATCAAGCGGTATTGAATAAAGAGCGCCGTGGTGCTTATATGGGGGGAACGGTGCAGGTAATCCCCCATATTACCAACGAAATCAAGGAAAGGATTCTCCGGGTGGCCAAGGATACCAACCCCGATATTGTCATCACAGAAATTGGTGGTACGGTGGGAGACATCGAATCTTTGCCTTTTTTAGAAGCAATTAGGCAATTTAGGAAGGATGTAGGTCGAAATAACGTGGTTTATATGCACGTTACCCTAATTCCTTGGATTCCGGCGGCCAAGGAGATGAAAACGAAACCGACGCAACACTCGGTCAAGGAATTAAGATCGATCGGCATTCAACCGGATGTGTTAGTCTGTCGTTGTCATCTACCCCTACAACCGGGATTAAAAGAAAAACTCTCAGCTTTCTGTGATGTGCCGGTGGAATCGGTGATTACTGCTCAGGATGCCAGCAGTATCTATGAAGTGCCTCTCAATCTGGAAAAAGAGGGATTAGCGCAACAAACCCTAGAATTATTCAACCTCAGTCCCCGATACCCCCATCTGGAGGAGTGGGAAAATCTCATCCGACAGATGCAATCCCCCAGTCAAAAATTAGAGATAGCTATCGTCGGTAAATATGTGCAGTTGGGGGATGCTTATCTCTCGGTGGTGGAGGCCCTCAAACACGCTGCTATTGCCCTTAATAGCGAGATAGAATTGCGTTGGGTAAGTGCCGAAGATGTGGATAATGATTCGGCCGAAGCTCATTTAAGCGGTGTTGACGGTATTGTTGTACCAGGTGGTTTTGGTATTAGGGGTGTGGATGGCAAAATTAAGGCGATCGAGTATGCTAGGGTCAATAATATTCCTTTTTTGGGTCTCTGTTTAGGGATGCAGTGTTCGATTATCGAATGGGGTCGCAATGTGGCCCGATTGGAAAGGGCCAATAGTTCCGAATTTGAAGAGGATACACCCAATCCAGTGATTAATTTACTGCCAGAACAGGCAGATGTGGTAGATTTAGGGGGAACAATGCGCTTAGGTCTCTATCCCTGTCGTTTAAATCCCGATAGTCTAGCTTTCTCTCTCTACGGTCAAGAGGTTATCTATGAGCGCCATCGTCACCGTTACGAGTTCAATAATGCCTATCGTAGTCTCTTTTTTGAGACTGGTTATCTGGTGAGTGGCACTTCTCCCGATGGTCGTTTGGTGGAAATTATCGAACTACCAAAACATCCTTTTTTTATTGCTACCCAGTTTCACCCCGAATTTCGCTCTCGTCCCAATAAAGCTCATCCTCTCTTTTCTGGTTTCATGAAAGCGGCCCTCAAGGGTAGAGAGGAAAAGTTCTCCCTTATTAGTCAGCATTCGGCTATTAGTTAAGGTTTGCTGGTTCTATTGGCTCAAAATCTGTTTTTTTGGGGGGAAACCCCCGAAAATTTCGCATCTTAACCCCAGTTTGACCTAAGGTTTCCCGAATTGACGTTGATAAACTACTTCTTCCTTGCCAGATTCCAGTTTAATATCGGAGCGAGGATAGGCCACACATAACAAAGCATAGCCCTCTTTTTGCAGGTCGGGGGATAATCCCATGCCCTCACCTTGTTCAACGCTACCCTGAGACAGTTGAGCGGCGCAGGTAGTACATACGCCCGCATTGCAAGAACTGGGTAAGTCAATCCCCGCATCGTAGGCCGCTTGTAGTATAGTTTGATCTTTCCTAACTTCGATCGTTTGTGTGGTTCCTAAATGAGAAATTTCTACTTTGTAGGTTGTGGTCATAGCTAATGAATGATGCTTTAAACGTCACCTATTTTATCATTCTAGATTGCGGGCTCTTCTGGTTTCTGTGTGGAAACGAGGTCTATACTGATAGTTTTTTCCACAAAATAGTCCTAAAAGTGTTGCCTAGTAAGCATTTCACGATTCCATAAGCAAAAATTATCACACAAAGTCGAGAAGAGCCGATTGCGGATGTAGGAGACAGGGGGAAATCTTTACCTAATCAGATTTTCACCGGTCGGCAGGCCAATTCAGACTTGAATTGGCGTAACACCCGCACGATCGGGAATTTTGCCTCGATTACCGGTTGCAATTGTCGCCAATCGACGTAAAAATAACCATCATTTTCTACGGGTAAAGCAGTAATTGCCTGTCGAAACTTACCACTACTTAAAATGGGGTTTTTCTGTGCAGATAAAGCTAAACCCATCGCTTCCACAGAACTAGCGATAATTATGAAATTATCGACCCTAGTATGCACTCCCGTCACGAGCGTCTCTAGTTGCGCTTTTCCTCCCGGGACCGCCGTGGTTAACTTTGTCCAAGCTGTCACCGTTCGATCGAGTAAAGGCAGATTAATCACATTATAGCCGCGACTGCGGGCTAACTCATCCAAATGAGAGATCGCACTGTCCACCTCTACCCCCATCACCCGTTCCCCTAGAAAAACACTATTGGGTTCCATCCCCTTTGAACTAGGCACGAGAGCGAGGCTATATTCGCCTCTAACCCAGCTAAAAACGTCTTCAGGCAAATTTAAACCTAAAGGCGATTGGAAGCGGGTTAAGACCTGTGTTATTAATTCCTGTAGGGGACTATCTGCTTCTAAACCCTCCTCTACCTGAGTCCAAAACCGATTTAAATCCCGACTAGCGGCGACTAAAAGGCTATTTTCGCCGATAAAAGATAATGCTCCCACGGGACTAGATAAAATTGGTGCTTGGTCATCCTGTCCTAAGACCCCAATTAAGGCCGAACGCGCACCCTTTTCAAATCCTATAGTAATCATAGCAATTACCGTCGGTTGGATTGACCCAAGGAAACCCCACAAAAAGCCATGAGAAGCGATCGCTCATTCAGACGGATTGAGGTGTTGGCTGTTGGGTTTCCCTTTCCCCTAAAATTGAGAGGTTTTCTTTAACCCATTGATTCGCTCAACCCAAGAAAAAGGACTAGACCGCGCCTAATTCCCGTAGGAGTTCCATAACCTTTTCATAGGCCGCCGCGTTTCCTTGCTGGCGGAACAGTTCGGCGGCTTGTCGGAAATCTCTGATCGCTTTTTCCCTTTCTTTTCGAGAGTAATAAAGAAGCCCCCGATTGTAGTAAGCCGTTGCGTTTCGGGGATTAATGTTGAGTGCCTGATTGAAATCGGACAGGGCGAGGTCGGATTTCCCCTGTACGGCGTAAAGAAGCCCCCGATTGTTGTAAGCCTTTGCGTATCGGGGATTAATGTTGAGCGCCTGATTGAAATCGGACAGGGCGAGGTCGGGTTTCCCCTGTTCGTGGTAAAGATTCCCGCGATTGAGGTAAGCCAGGGCGTATAGGGGATTAATGTTGAGCGCCTGATTGTAATCGAACAGGGCGAGGTCGGGTTTCCCCTGTTCTTTGTAAAGATTCCCCCGATTGAGATAAGCTTCGGCATCTCGGGGATTAATGTTAAGCGCCTGATTGAAATCGGACAGGGCGAGGTCGGATTTCCCCTGTTCGTAGTAAAGAAGCCCCCGATTGTTGTAAGCCTCGGCCAATCGGGGATTAATGTTGAGCGCCTGATTGAAATCGGACAGGGCGAGGTCGGGTTTCTCCTCTTGTTCGTAAAGAACCCCCCGATTGAGGTAAGCCTCGGCGTATCGGGGATTAATGTTGATCGCTTTGGTGAATTCAGCGAGGGCGAGATCGTATTTTTCCTGTTGGATGTAGCCAACTCCCCGGTTATAGTGGCCGATCGCGTCTTGATTGTTCCCTTGAGCGATCCGGGTTTCGGCTGGTTGTCGGCTCTCTAGCGCCATGAGGGGGCGAACAGTCGCGAGGGTGGAAAGGCTGATTAGGCTGACGGTGGTAAGAAGGGCAAAGGATTTCATGGCTAGTTCCTCGGTGGGGATGGTTTTAAATTCTACTTAGGGTTGGCTGAATATCGGTGTAAATCCTGCTAAAAAAGGTTTTTGGGCTAAAAAAGCCTAAAAATATTATCCAACAAGGTTTTTAGATTTATTCAGCAACCCCTACTTAATTCATAGGCTGCTTT
>NZ_JADBTR010000156.1:0-16614 GCF_020246065.1 Microcystis sp. M144S2 | reverse complement strand
TTAGAGGATTTGGGCAAAGAAAAGAAAAATGCAGTAGCCAGTCTTTTAGAACAGGTTATCCGCCATTTATTATTACTGCAATACTGGACAAAAGAAACAGAATATAATACAATTAATTGGCAGGAAGAAATCTATAATTTTCGGACTCAATTAAGGCGAAAAATGACGGCTAATCTCCGTAATTATTTAGAAGAAGAATTAAACTATATTTATGAAGATGCGTTAGGTTTCGTCAAAATCAAAACAGCGAATACTGTGATTTTTCCCTCTCAATGTCCTTACTCACTAGAACAATTACTGGATCGCGATTGGTTGCCATAAAAATTAATTAAACAACAAAAAGAGATGAAGAAATTATGTTAATCACAAAACCCCGCTTTCAAACCTTTGCCGAATATCTACAATATGAGGATAATTCAGAGGAATCTTATGAATTATTTAACGGAGAATTGGTAGAAATGCCACCAGAATCAGGACTTAACTTTCAAATTGCTAATCGTCTTTTTCTAGTCTTTGCTTTGATGCTAGGAACAGATAGAGTCAGAGGACATGGTTTAGAATTAGAAGTGAGAGGTGAACCGAAAAACCGTTATCCTGACCTAACCATTATTCGAGAAGAACATATTCAATTACTCTCCCAGAGAAATACGATTCTTCTTTCCATGGCACCCCCCTTATTAGTCATTGAAGTGGTTAGTCCGGGGGAAATCCAAAGAGAGAGAGATTACATCGCCAAAAGAAGCCAATATCAAGCTTGTGGGATTCCTGAATACTGGATAGTTGATCCTCAAACTCAAACTATTTTAGTCTTAGAATTAAGAGGAAATGCTTACACACAGGTTGGTAATTTTAGCAATGATGACCTAGTAAAATCTCCCAGATTCAAAGAATTAAACTTAAAGGTTTGTGATGTATTTAATTATTAATTTTATCGGTTAACCCAAGAATTAAAAAAAGATGAACGTCTTAACTATTCCGGGATTAAAAGAACTACAAAAACAAACCAAAGGCACAGCAGAAATAACCGTCGCCATTCTCGATGGTGTAGTTGATACCGACCATCCCTGCTTCAACGGGGCAGACCTAACCCGTTTACCCACCCTCGTCCAGCATCAAGCCACCGCCGGGCAAATGTCCACCCACGGAACCCATATTGCCAGCCTCATCTTTGGACAACCTAAAACAGAAATAGAAGGAATTGCCCCCCAGTGTCGAGGCCTACTCGTCCCCGTCTTCTCCGACGATAACCGTAAACTCTCCCAACTCGATTTAGCGAGGGCGATTGAACAAGCCGCCGAAAATGGGGCAAAAGTGATTAATATTAGCGGCGGGGCCCTCACTGATATGGGAGAAGCCGAAGACTGGCTAATTCGTGCCGTCGAGATGTGTAACCAGAGAAATATTCTTCTCGTTGCCGCTGCTGGCAATGATGGCTGTGAATGCCTCCAAGTTCCAGCAGCCCTTCCCGCCGTCCTCGCGGTGGGTGCGGTTGATGCTAGAGGGCATCCCCTCGACTTTAGTAATTGGGGGGAAACCTACCAAAGCCAAGGCATCCTTGCTCCTGGAGAAAACATCTTAGGGGCAAAACCAGGGGGCGGGACTGTGCAACTGAGTGGGACCAGCTTCGCCGCGCCCATTGTGGCCGGAGTAGCCGCCTTATTACTCAGCTTGCAGGTGCAGCGGGGAGAAACCCCCAATCCTCACGCTGTCCGGGAGGCAATACTAAAAAGCGCCCTCCCCTGCCAATATGCAGACAGTGAAAATGAACCAAAATGTTTAGCCGGAGTGTTGAACATTTCTGGGGCAATTAAACAACTAACAGGAGAAACCATGTCCGAATCTGTGGAAACCCAAGCAACAGTAGAAGCATCGGGCTGTGGCTGCGGTGGTACGCCCGAAACCCCTGAGGCTGAACGCCAAAAACTCGAACTGAGTGCCGCAACTAGCGCACCGGTAATCCCCGTCGCCCCAATTCCCAACCCTGTCATCACCTCTCAAGGAGTATCCATGCCCGAAACTACCAATAAACCCGTCACCCCTAGCCAAGCTGCTGAACCTGCTGGTGGCATCGTCTATGCCATTGGCACCTTGGGCTATGACTTCGGCTCCGAAGCCCGTCGGGACACATTTAAACAACTGATGCCGACAGCGGTAATTGGTGGTATTGAAGTTCCCTCTAATCCCTACGATGCCCGTCAAATTGTGGATTACTTAGCTGACAACCTCTCGGAAGCTAAATCCTTAATTTGGACTCTGAACCTGGAACTTACCCCAGTTTACGCCATTGAACCTCTTGGCTCTTTTTCCCGCGAAGTTTATGCGGCTTTACAGGAACTTCTTTCGGGACAAGTGCAAGCAGAAGACAGCCCCGAATATATCCAGCGGGTCAGTATTCCCGGACGGATTACTGGGCGAACAGTACGCCTGTTTTCGGGACAAGTTGTTCCCGTCATTGAACCAGATAGCCCTCGGGGAATTTATGGTTGGCACGTTAACACTTTAGTCAGTGCGGCAATCGAAGCCGTTGGTGCAGAACAAACAGAAGCCCAAGAAAGCCAAATGCGCCGCACTTTGAGTAGTTTCCTTAATCGCATCTACTACGATTTACGCAATTTAGGGCAAACTTCCCAAGACCGCGCCCTCAATTTTGCCGCGACCAATGCTTTCCAAGCAGCGCAAACCTTCTCTGAGGCTGTGGGTGCGGGGATGGAACTCGACAGTATTAACGTTTCTAAGAGTCCTTTCTGTCGGCTGGATAGCGATTGCTGGGACGTACAGTTAAAATTCTTCGACCCGGAAAATAGCCGTCGCGCTCGTAAAGTATTCCGGTTTACAATAGATGTGAGTGACTTAATTCCCGTCACCTTGGGCGAAGTTCGTTCCTGGTCTTCTCCTAATTAGTCCTCTCCCCTGCGCTGACTTCTGACTTCAAGTACAGGCGAAGCATTCGGATAGGAAATCTAAGGTTTCAGCGATAGGTTATGCCCGAATGCTTCGCCCCTACCCCCATTATTTACCCGAAAACAACCGTGAGACTTCCCAAACAATCTGCTCCCGTCAAACGACCCCATTTTATTCATCCCCATGAATGCGTCGATATTGTTCATGGAGATGGCGAAGACTTGGTATCTATCCTGGTGAAGTTGGTTCATGGAGCTAACTACAATGATCCAGCACAATTCCAATACCCTCACTATGGCTATCTGAAAATGTCCTCTTTTGGCGGTTTTCGTTATTAGTATCGACTTCTAAAACCTAGTAAAAAACACTGGAGGAAATCAAACAATGGCTAGTAAACCTAAAGGTGCGCCAGAATCAACACCCGCTGCTGCGAATGTTGACCAACCAACCACGGAAAAACCCAAGATTGAGCAACCAGAAACAACTCAACCTAAAGCTAAATACGTTCCCGCCACTGGTTTAGAAGATTACGGACGCTGGAAAACCATGTTCAAAGATCGCAAGGCGAATCCCAATGATCCGCCGTTTCGTCGGGGTCGAATTTGGTGTTAAACACTTTCCATTAATCTTCAGGTTCTATCCCCAAGGCCCTTAACTGTTCCGCTAGGCGATCGGCTCGTTGTCGTTCCTGTTCGGCTCGTTGTCGTTCCTGTTGAGTAGATTCCTGGGAAGTTAACAACAAGTTACCTTCCCCATCCCACCAGCGAAGCCAGGGAAAGGATTGATTTTGGTATTCCCCCTGCCAAATTCCTAACTCTACCTTTAAAGGAACAATGGTATAATGACCGCGCTGATTAGGAGTCATTTTTTGGTAACGACCATTAACTAACTGGTACATCTCGATCTGGGCCTTGTTAACTTCATAAATTCCATAAAAAGGAATTTGAATCGCTCGCTCATAGATCCAAAATTTACCCTTAACAGGCGTTTTATCCCGTTCTTCTTCACCATTACCTGAGACAAATTCTAAGGCAATGACCGGTTCAATGGTTTCTTTCCACATCACGAAGGAACGCCGGACTTGACCATCAATGGTTGTGGGGACATGGGGAACATAAAACCAATCGGGAGCAACAGCACCCTTTTCTAGGGATTCTGGATACTCTGGCAATCGCCAATAAATCCCACAATCTCGACCCAGACAGTAATTACCGTCAGGATGTAATTGTTCTAAAAGGGGTGTAATAGTATCCGTTAAAAGGTCTGCTTGGGGAGGCTCTTGATAGTTTTTCACAAAACTTCCATCTTTATCAGGGAGTTGGGTGTGATCGGGTAAAGGGGAATCGCAATAAACCGTGGTCGAAGGTTCCTGAATTGTGGTTGAGGGTTGTGCCGTTGGGGTCATTGAACTCATCTTTAATTCCCCTATTTATTGTTATCTAGCTTTTATTCTATAACTGTTCTTGAAAACCTGCAAAAACTATGCCTGATCTCAATGCTATCCCCGGAATGACTGCTCTTCGCTCCCATACCAAAGGCGATCCCCGCATCAAAATCGCCGTTCTTGATGGACCGATTGACTTAGACCGCGCCTGCTTTCAAGGAGCAAATATTACCCGCCTTGATCCCTATTGGTCGGAAGAATCTCCCATCGATCCGCAATACTTACAAGCCTTTTTAGATGTAGAAAAAAGTGGCAAAAGTGATGAAGAAAAAGAGGATCTGTTGCAAGAAGCTATCCCTGATGAAAACATCCTTGCAAGTTTGCATTTACGCTTCCATGCTAACCATATTATCAGCACCATTTGTGGACAGCCAGATTCACCAGTAGAAGGGATTGCTCCTAACGCTACTGTAATTAATATTCCCATCGCCTATAGCAACGAAGATTTTATTAATCCCCTCAATCTTTCCCGAGCAATTAGTACCGCGATTGAACAGGGAGTTAATATTATCCATTGTGCCGCTTGTCACCCAACTCAAAGCGGATTAGCTCACGAATTTATTGATAAAGCAATTCGTCAGGCTCAAGCTAATAATATCCTAGTGATTGCCCCCGGAGGTAATGATAAAGGAGAGTGTTGGTGCGTTCCTGCGGTATTGGAAAATGTCCTGACAGTAGGAGCAATGAAAGATACAGGCGAGCCATTTAAATTTAGTAATTTTGGTGGTAAATATGCAACTCAAGGGATTCTCGCTCCAGGAGAGAATATTTTAGGCGCTCAACCCGGAACCGATGACCCCATCCGCAAAAAAGGGACTAGCTGCGCGGCTCCCATTGTGACAGGAACAGCCGCTTTATTGATGAGTTTACAATTAGAACAGGGTTTATCTCCCGATGCAGAAGCAGTAAGAGCCGCCTTGATTAATAGTGCCATCCCCTGCGATCCTAATGAAGTAGAAGAACCAGAACGCTGTTTATTAGGAAAAATCAATATTGCGGGTGCTTACGAATTAATTACCGGACAAAAATTATCAAGCTTACCCAGTTCAATAACAGAAAACGCCATCACCTCACCTATACTCAGTGGCAAATACATTTTAGATCCACAACCTATAGCAACGGGAAGTTTTAAAATCTATAAAGCTGTTGATGCAACTAACCCCGGCGTAAATCTTGCTATTAAGGTATATCAACTAAATCTGGAGGAACAACTAGCAACTGGTAATAAAACTTTTTTCAAATCCTTGAGTAAGGAGATGGCAAATGAAGCCTTAAAGAGAGAAATACAAGCTCTCACAGAGTTAAAACATCCTAGAATTATCAAACTGCTTGATTATGGTGTTGATGAACATACAGATAATGAGTTTTTGGTGCTTGAATGGATGGACTGGAATTTAGAAGATTATCTTCAAGTTTATCCCTATAAAGATTGGCATGACTTTTATATAAATATTGCCTTACCGATTCTTGAAGGTCTGGAATTTTGTCACCGTCATCACTATATCCACAGAGACATTCATCCGACAAATATTCTTATTGACAATCAAAGTAATGTCAAGCTTGCTGATTTTAACGTTTCCACGAAAATTGACAATAACGATAATAGTAATATTACCTTAGTCTCTCTGTTGAAACCTGGGCGAGGTATTTATGTTCCTCCTGAACCGGGTAATGGGCTAAACAGCTATGATAGAGATGTGTTTGCCTTTGGCATTTTAGTGTTAGATTGTTTAACTGATGTTGAATTGTCTAATTATGAAGATGTTTTAGCTGCACTACAAAAACTTGATGCACCACTACCCATTAAAAATTTAATTGCAGCGACAATTGCCCTTGATCCCGAAAAAAGACCGGCTACAGCCAAAGTTCTTTTAAGAGAATTACAAGCAATTGAAAACCTAGAACAGCTTAAAAAGCCCTTAGTCAAGGAATCTGAAATAAAACTCAATTCCCATCTGGTTAGTGGAAACACAAATCTTAATCAAGTATCATCAAATATCGCTGTCACAACTCCTGTTTCTGCAAACTTGATCAATGCTAGTCAAGCAAGCATTACTCCTAGTCAACGGTCAAACCTCGTTTATGTGTTAGGAACTTTAGGTTATGATTTCGGCACAGAAGCGCGTCGGGACACCTTTAAACAATTAATGCCAACCATCACAATCGATAATCTTGAATTACCATCCAATCCCTACGATGCGCGGCAAATGGTAGATTATTTAGAAAGTAATCTATCAGAAACTAAGTCTTTAATTTGGACAGTCAATTTAGAACTAAACCCCATCTATGCCATTAAACCCGTGGGAGCTTTCGCTGCCGATGTTTATCAAGTCATGCAATATATGTTGGCGGGTCAAATATTACCAGAATCCGACGAAGATTATGTCGAAAGGGTGAGTATTCCCGGTATCCTGACTGAGGAAACAGTCAAACTGTTTTCTGGTCAAATTGTTCCCGTCATCAAGGTTAATAGTCCGCGAGGAATGTATGGCTGGAAAGTTAATACTTTGATTGAATCAGCCATAGAAACTGTTCGCACAGAACATGAAATAGCCGATGAAGCGAGGATGCGGCGTTCTCTAACCAGTTTCTTAAATCGCATTTATTATGACTTACGCAACGTCGGACAAATCGCCCGGGATCGCGCTTTAAATTTTGCGGCAACTAACGCTTTTCAAGCCGTACAAACCTTCTCCCAAGCAGTAGCAATGGGAATGGAATTACACAGTATTGAAGTGGAAAAAAGCCCTTTTTGTCGCTATGGTAGTGAATGTTGGGATGTGAAATTAAAATTCTTTGATCCCGAAAATGGTCTGCGGGCCAAACGAGTTTTTCGCTTTACCATTGATGTCAGCGATCGCACTCCAGTAACCTTAGGAGAAGTGCGCTCTTGGGCTGTTTCTAAGTGAGGTTTTCGCTTAGGATCAAGTTACCAATATTGAAAAAAGCAATAAGCGATCGCTATTAGCTGTGCTGGAAATTTGTCAAGATTAAATTTGACAAACTTAACATCTGAGCCAGCACCGAGGGTGTAAACGGGGGATGTTCCAGTAGTAACAGGATATCGGGTAAGTTGGGATTAGCAATTCTCGCCCCACCAGCGATCGCTGGTGCCACGAGAGCATAGGGAGTAATTGCCCAAATTTTTAGCCCACAGGGACGAGGTATTTTTTGAGCATTCATTGCGAGATTTGTCAAAATATTTAAGAAATGTAAAAGAGCGCAAAGGAAGATTAAAAGAAGGGAAGATATATATGTCGGGGAGAATACTAAGTGCTAATCTAAGGATATCCCATCTATTCGGATGTTAACCGTCGCACAGGAGAAACAATCACCGGATTCCCTTGCTGGCGGCCAAAATCGGTTTCTTTAAATAAAAGTTAACAGAACTTCGCACTTCTGTTAAGAAAAGCTTTGCAGAAACTTGTTAGAATAGAGGTAGATAAATCCAGTTGCAAATAGGCGCTCGACCCGATGAATTTTCCGCACGATCCGACAAAAAAAAGAGAAAGAGAACACCGACAATATCTAGACTGTGACCTCTAACAACAGCGCGATCGAGCAGATTTTTGAGGATTAAATTCCTAGCATCAACATCCCTTAAAAATAGTTGATGTGGACGGTCTATAGCAAAATTTTTAGATGGAGTAGTGAGTATGAAGCTATTGATTCAGGGCAATAATATCGCTGTCACCGAAGCTATTCATGATTATGTGGAACAAAAGCTGGAGAAAGCGGTGAAACATTTTAACGGCATGACCACAAAAGTCGATGTTCACCTCTCCGTGGAAAAGAATGCACGCATTCCCGATCGCCACAAAGCGGAAGTAACGGTTTATGCTAATGGAACAGTGATTCGCGCTCAAGAAGGAAGCGAAAATTTATACGCAAGTATTGATTTAGTTTCTGATAAAATCGCTCGTCAACTCCGCAAGTATAAAGAGAGACTGGTGGATCATCGCACCAACGCCACCGTTAAAACTAGCGAGGTGGTGCAAGAGAAACCCTTAGATGATAGCCTAATCGGTGATCGCACTCCCGAATTACCTGCGGAAGTAGTGCGGATGAAATACTTTGCTATGCCACCGATGACTATTGAGGAAGCGCTAACACAATTGCAATTAGTCGATCACGATTTCTTCATGTTCTGCAACAAAGACACGAACGAAATCAACGTTATCTATCAACGCAATCACGGCGGTTTTGGTGTTATTCAACCCCGTCCCGTTAACGTAAATGGCAAAGAATCCAATTAACAGTTAGCGACCACAAATAAAACTAAAGACTGGAGAAATTCTCCAGTCTTTTTCTCATCTAACCAAGATTAACTTTCACCACTTTATTTTTTTCTGCCACCGCTTTCGGGAGGGTGAGATAAAGAATACCGTCTTGATAGTTAGCGGTAACTTGGCTATTTTGCACCTCCACTGGTAGGGTGATCAAGCGACTAAATTTACCATAATAAAATTCGCTGTTTTTTACCTCGGCAGGGCGTTGACGTTGCCCATTAATAGACACCATTTGCTTGCTAACCTCCACATCGATATCTTTAATATCCACACCGGGTAATTCGATTTTTAATTCCACGGAATCCTCGTTAACAGAGATTTCCACCGGGGGACGAGATACCAATGAATTTGTCGGTAATACTTCTTGAAAAAGTTGATCGATTTGACGTTGGACAGAATTAATTTCTAGGAAGGGAGAATAAAGAGTGAAAGCCATAGTAATAATTTCCTTGAGAGGTTTTCTCTGACTGCGATTACCTCTATCTTAAGCAACTAACTTGACTTCCACAAGGCGGTTTTCAGGAAATAAAAAGTCGCAATAACCGATACAGTTATCAGTTATCAGTTATCAGTGGGAAGTTGTGGGGAAGTGGGGAAGTGGGGTGTGGGGTTTGAGGTGTGGGGTGTGGGGAGAACAAAGCTGCCCTTTGCCTATTGCCTATTGACTTTTGCCTTTTGCCTTTTGCCCCCTGTCTCCTGCCTTCGTTATAACCATTGTTGTAATTCTGGCCAACCCAAACCCTGACGCACGATATCCGGTTGATCGCCGGTAAAATCAACAATGGTTGACACTTCCGAACCGGGAGCCGAACCATCTTCGATAATTAAATCAACGATATGATCGAGGGCATCGAATAACCTAGGGGTTTCTAATCCCTTGGTGGGAAAATCCCCCTCCTGATCGGGAAGATGGGCAGAACTAGAGATAATGGGATTTTCTAGGGTTTCGAGAATAGTGCGACAGATAAGGTGATCGGGAACCCGGATACCGGTGGTTTTCCGCTTCGGATTCATCACCACTTTCGGCACTAATTTAGTCGCCGGTAAGAGAAAAGTGTAGGGACCGGGTATAACTCGTCGCATAATTTTATAGGCATAATCGCTGACCACTGCGTACTCAGAAATATTCGACAAAGAAGAACAGAGAAACGTCAAGGGTTTATCATTAGATAGTTGCTTGATTTGGCGAACTCGTTCGACGGCGGATTTCACATTGAGATCGCAACCGATCGCATAGACGGTATCGGTAGGATAAAGCATAATTGCCCCATTTTTCAGGGCATGACAGATTTCTTGGATAGAACGTTGTTGGGGATTTTCCGGATGGAGAGAGTAAATAGTAGCCATGATAGCAAAATCGTCGCCTATTGGGATTGTCCCACGGGAATCGCCGGGGATATGTGTTTAGGGGCATTAGTAGATTTAGGAGTCCCCTTAGAATACCTGATTGCACAACTAAAAACTTTAGGAATTGAGGAGGAATATCAGTTAAGGGAGGAAAAAGTGCATCGTCGCGGTCAAATTGCCACTAAGATTCACGTCGATGTCACTGCCGAGAAGTCCGCTGATCATCACCACCATCACCATCATACCCCCGCTCGCCATTTACCGGAGATTGAAAGTTTAATTAAACAGGCAAATTTACCCCAGAAAGTCCAAGAATGGAGTTTAGCGGTTTTTCAACAACTTGCGATCGCAGAAGGGGCTGTTCACGGGATCGCACCGGAAAAGGTGCATTTTCACGAAGTCGGGGCAACCGATGCCATTATTGATATCGTCGGGACTTGTTTGGGTTTGGACTGGCTATCGGTGAGTGAATTATACTGTTCTTCTCTACCCACCGGCGGCGGTACAGTTCAGGCCGCCCATGGTCGTTTACCGGTTCCCGTGCCAGCAGTAGTACAATTGTTCAGTCAGCGACAAGTCACAATTTATAGTAATGGCATCGAAGCGGAGTTGGTAACACCCACGGGGGCAGCTATTGTGACAACTTTAGCTAAAAGTTTCGGTAAACCGCCGAAAATGCAGTTAGAAAAGGTCGGTTTAGGAGCAGGGACAAAAGATTTACCGATTCCCAATCTTGTCCGGCTTTGGTTAGGGAAAAAAACACCAGAAAAGCTAGATGAAGTTGAAACTGTGGCAGTTTTAGAAACTCAAATTGATGACTTAAATCCGCAAGCGATCTCCTATTTAAGCGAGACTTTATTACAAGCGGGGGCTTTGGATGTATTTAGTCAAGCAATTACTATGAAAAAATCTCGTTTGGGGATACTTTTGACAGTAATTTGTGGCTTGGATAAAATTGCTATTTGCGAAAATATGATATTTCAGGAAACCACAACTTTAGGCATTAGAAGGACGATTCAAGAGCGATCAATCTTAAAAAGAGAGATACAATTGATCAATACTGTCTATGGAAAAATTCGGCTAAAAGTTGCCTACAAAGAGTCAATTAATCAACCGATTACCGTACAACCAGAATACGAAGATTGTGCCGCAATTGCCCGTCAGCATCATCTACCTTGGCGATTTGTTCATCAAATGGCCTTAGCTGTTTGGCAAGAAAATACTTCTGACTGAATAAAGAGGATATTTATTATGTTTTGTCGAGCAATTTAGGAGTAAGCATTAGCGACTAAAGAAAACGGGTTTCTTAAAGAAACTCGTTTTCTTTATAGAAACCAACCTACGAGGCGATGCTAAACAAATTGAAAGTAATAACTGGTTAACGCAATACTGGTGTTATCTTGAACGACTCCAATTAAGTCACCCCTTTGATAGATGGCTGTATCTAAAGCAGAACTACCGACCCCCCAATTTGCATACGATAGGCTAAGTGAACCACTCTTATTTAACTGAGGATACTCCCTAGCGATCGCTTCGGCACTCATTCCCGTTTTATGATCCATGACTAAACTTTGAATCGTGATTCTAGTTCCCGCGATCCGGGGACGGGAATTACAAATATCCGGACTAGCAACAATAAATTCGCTAATATCGATGCCTGTAGCCATATTTTCGCCTAAAGAATTCCCTTTTATTGTAGCTCGATCGATACATCCGAACAACCAAAAAGCACCCCCTAAAATTAGAGAATGCCCTTTTCTTTAATGATTTAGACCCTAACTGATTGAATTGACAAAAATAGGGAATTTATAGCCTCTGCGGAGTAGAATTCTCATCAAAGTCAGGTTATATTATGACCGTTTCTTAATTAAAAAACCCACCAAAGAAAACAGCCCTAACCCTAATATAGAACTAGGCTCCGGTACAGATGGATTATTTTGCGGATTTAAACGAGCGATCCAAGCTTCAGTCAAACCATTAGGGTTAGTTCCAAAACCCACGATAGACAATCCATCCGCGGAAATTCCAGTCGCCTCCCTCAAAGTCCAACCGGTTAAATTTAAACCATAATCATTCGTTAAAACCGCTTGTAGGCTCCGCATCCCTTGGCTACTATTCCAGATAAATGTCTCACCAATGCTAGAATTACCCGCATTGCCGATACCAACCACAACAGACCCATCCCCTGATACTCCAGTAGCAAAGCTATTGAAACTCCCCCCAGGTAAGTCCCCCAGTCCTACCATCCCCGTTGCTTGTGTCCAACGGAATGCCTCAATACCATTAGCACTATTGCCGTAACCAACCACAACAGACCCATCCGCCGATACTCCAGAAGCACTGCTACCGAAACTACCCCCCTGTAAATCCCCTAGTCCCACCATCCCCGTTAATTGTGTCCAACGGAATGCCTGACCTACTAATGCTAAACTAGGACTATTGGCTTGACCAACCACAACAGACCCATCTGCTGATACGCCAGAAGCACTACTACCGAAATTCCCTCCCGGTAAATCCCCCAGTCCCACCATCCCCGTTGCTTGTGTCCAACGGAATGCCTCAAAACCATTAGCGCCACGGCTACGACCAATCACAACAGACCCATCTGCTGATACCCCAAAAGCAATGCTCTCGAAAATATCCCCCGGTAGGTCTCCTAGTCCGACCATCCCCGTGCCTTGTGTCCAACGGAATGCCTCAATACCATTAGCTCCAGATCCGTAACCAACAACAACAGATCCATCTGCTGATACGCCATTGGCAGAGCTAGAGAAACCACCAGCGAGCAAGTCCCCTAGTCCGACCATCCCCGTTGCTTGTGTCCAACGGAATGCCCCACCAAAACTTATACCAACAACAACAGACCCATCTGCCGATACTCCAAAAGCACGGCTGAAAGTGGTAGCAGGATCTCCCCCTGGCGAGAACCCTAACCCCTGAAAAGAGGCGGCTTGTGCGGGGAAAGCTACCCCGATCGCACCCAATCCGATCCCTAAGCTGATACAATTAGCTAGTATCTTGTTCATAACCTGATAAGACTCCAAAAAACTAAGTGATTCTTACAATCTAGATGTTCACTTTGGTTTTGTCTGTGGGAATTTGTGGCCATTTTGGATTTTCTGATACAATAATTTTTGTGGGATAAAGTGGGATTTAGTGACAAAAAGGAGGGCAAGGCTCATGAAACAAGGCTAAATTTTCGTTAATAAGGCAAGAGAACAGGCAAAAGTTTTCGCTTGTTTTTCCAACTTTAACAATATCTAATGTAAAGGACAAATTACTAAATTAAGAGGTTAATCAGTAAAAAAAGGCAAAAAATGGAAGAATTATTAGAGTTAAAAAATCTATTAATAGCTGGCAATGTTCCCGATGCCTTGATTTTGGTAGAGGAAATGACAGAAATGAGCAAAGATGATAAGCTCAATAAGATTTTTAGCTTTAGTATTATTGTTCTATTACATCTGATTAAGCAGCAAGCAGAAAACCGCAGTACCCGCTCATGGGAAACCTCTATTTCTAATTCTGTTCGACAGATTCAACGCATTAATCAACGACGTAAAACTGGAGGAAATTATCTAACAATAGAAGAGTTAAAAGAAACCTTAGATGATGCTTATTCTTCGGCTTTAAGACAAGGGGCATTAGAAGCTTTTGAAGGTATATATAAACCAGAAGAAATTGAGGCTATGATCGATAAAAATAAAATTATTAATCAAGCATTGGAATTAATATTAATCGATTAAGTAACAGGTGACAGTCGGAAACAAATCAGGAGGTTTAAATGTCAGAAATAAAATAATTTGGCAAATATTTATAAAAAAACGAGAAAACTAAAATATGTTCCCTTATCCCAAGCAGTAATACAAATGTTCTATAGCTTACTTATATGGATATTCAAACCCTTTTAGAATGGACTGATAAACAGGTATTAGACAAAACCGGTAAACATCTTGATTCATTGCAAGAATCCATCTTACAGGGTATTTGGGAACATCAAGATTACGAAGAAATTGCCAAAGATAATCAGCGCAGTTATGACCATATAAAAAAAGAAGCATGGAAGTTATGGCAACTGTTATCTGATGTTTTTGAAGAAGATATAAAAAAGTCTAATGTTCGTTCCATTTTAGAAAATAAAGCTTCATCTACTATTTATCACTTTGCTAACCATCATGGTAATAACATTAGTAACAGTCATGTTAATATCTGTAGAGAAAATAACCCCTATTCAGAAAACAACTTAAAAAAGTCTTCAAATTTTCCAGATAATGATCATCTATACCCAATAATTAACCTAACAAAAGCTCCTGAATTAAGGTATAACTATGGACGTAAGTTAGAAATATCAACCTTAAAAGAATGGATATAAAATAAAACCCAGTTAATCACTATTTATGGGTTAAGTGGAATTGGAAAAACAGCTTTAACCCTTAAATTAATTTCAGAAATTGCCACACAATTTGATTATATTATTTACCGCAGTCTGGAAAATATTCCTCAATTAATCGCTCTCAAGGATGATCTAAAACAGTTTTTCAGCCAATCTCTATCAACCCCCTTACCCGATATAATAGATTATCTAAGCTCCTATCGTTGTTTAATTATTCTTGATGATGTGCAGAATATTTTTAAACTGGGGGAATTAGCAGGTAAATATTTACCCGACTGTCAGGATTATCATAAATTTTTTCAGCAAATTGCTACCACATCTCATCAAAGTTGTTGGATTTTAATTAGTTGGGAACTTCCCAGAGATTTTGTCACCTTAAAATCCGATAAAATTAAAACTTTATACCTGCAAGGTTTAACAACAGAATTTGAAGAAATATTCAAAGAATACGGTTTAAAAAATGAGGATAAATGGACGGAACTGAGGGAACTTTATCAAGGTCATCCTAACTGGTTAAATATCATCTCCTCAACTATTATTGAGCTATTTGATGGAGAAGTATCCTTATTTTTAGAACAAATGAACAATGAAATTTATTTAGGAGATATAGAAGACTCGATCGAATGTCATTTACAGCGTTTATCCGCAACAGAAAAAAAGGTGATACACTGGTTAGCTAATCAAACTGAAGCGGTAGAAAAGTTTCCCAAAACTGCTAATCTTGACTTATCTACTTCTGAATTTTGGGCAACTATTCAGTCATTAATTAGACGCTGTTTACTGGATAAATTACCATCAGAAACCTCGTCCTATTTTCCTATTAATCCTGTGTTTAAATCTTATCTTAAAAGAAATCCTAACGATTAGGAAAAATTTATCTTATTATAAATATATGTGTACCGCAACGCAGAAACCCGCAGGATCGCTTTCCAGTCTATCCTATTTTCTATACACCTGATCGTGACTACCAATATCAATTAACAAGATGATAACTTCTAAATATTCTCCATCTTCCGAAAAACTAAAAATAATTCGACAATCGTAATCTACAGTACAAGACCATAACCCTTCTAAATTACCACTTAACTTATGGGTTTTTAAAGACAGTGTAAATGGGTCTTCTGCCAGTTTTCTAAGTACATCCAAAATTTTAGGTTTTAACTGGGGATTTTTCTTGATTAGCTTCTTAAACGAACGCTTAAACCCATCACTCCATATTAGATCTATTGTTAATCCTCATTCAAATCGGCAATCAAATCTTCTACGGTTCCCCTTCTGGCCGTTCCAGTAGCGATCGCCTCTTTCACTTCCTTAAAATTAGCTAAAATTTCTCTTTCTCTTTCTCTTGCTTTGGCTCTATATTGACACAAAATCTCTAACAATGACTCCTGTTCATCCTCTGATAAATTCTCAAAAGATTTGATCATTTCTGGCAAAGTCATCATTTTACCTCTTAACTATTTTCCTTATATTTTAATTATTTTCCAAGATGATTTTATGGTAAACATCTGCGATCACTATCTGAATTCCCAAAGAGTTTAAATGAATTATCCTATCAGATTCATAAGCTGTAAACAACCAAAGATCGCCTTCCTTTTGAAAATGTTCAATATAACATTTTTCCTGAGAAATCAATAAATATTCCTGAAAAGTTGCAATGGTTCGATAAGCGGCAAACTTTTCTTCTCTGTCGTAATTTGCCGTTGAAGCAGACAAAACCTCAGCGATTAAAACAGGATTAATTAAAGTATCTTTGCGTCCTTCTTGATAAATAAGAGGTTCAGAAACTACCATAATATCAGGATAGGTGGCTATTTGACGCTCAGGTATCCATAAACGCTGATCGGTGACAAAAACGGCATAGGGTTGATTCTTTAGTCCAGTATATAAAGCCACTAATAAATTACTAATAATGCGATTATGAGTCGGTGTCCCTCCTGTCATAGCAATAATTTTTCCATCCAGATATTCATGACGAGTTTGGGATTGTATTTCCTGCTCAAAATATTGACTAAGAGTATATTTTCCAGTGAGAGCGGTCATAATAATGATTGTTTGAGAATAAGCATTTTGCAGCGTTTTTCATTGTTCCCCAATTCTAACAACAAAAAAGCACCCCCTCGCGGGAGTGCCTTTTCGTTCAGACTAGGAATTAACCATTGATAGCAGGAGCAGTCAGAGCTACAGGAGCCTGTTCACCACTAGCTAAGTCTAAGGGGAAGTTGTGAGCGTTGCGCTCGTGC
>NZ_JADBTR010000155.1:0-23219 GCF_020246065.1 Microcystis sp. M144S2 | reverse complement strand
TCCACCTAGGGCCATGAAGGCGCAGGGGAAGAGTAGTAAACCAGACCAACCGATGAAGACGAAACGGTCTCTTTTGAGCCAGTCATCGAGAGCATCAAACAGCCCTCTTTCTGGGGCGCGTCCGACAGCAATGGTCATGGGTATTTTTCCTCTTGCTTAACTGAAATCACGGGCAAGATTTCTTAACTTTTTTGAGTCTGGGATTACTCCCATTGTCTTATAAGATGGCGCGATCGATTGACTGGATTAGCTTAACTAAACTAGCTGCGATCGCTCGTTAATCCTCACAAACTGTAAAAGATTAACGTTTCTTAAACTAGCACAAGCTAGACAATAATTTCGAGTTCGGTAAGACTTTGGTTTCTTGTAGCCTCTATCTACCTTTAACTATTATTAGCAAAAAATTACAAATCTATACAACTTGACTCATAATTGATTTTTTATACACACAAAAGTTTTTTTGTCAATGAGTATTTATATTCATTTTTTTAATTGATCGCCACTCCCAATCCTCGAGGGGTTGTTCTAGCAATTGACAATCAAAGCAATCCTCGGCGGCGGTTTTCAGGGTAGCGATAATTGTCTCTAGGGTCAAATCTGGGGCTAAATTCAGCTTTTGAGGGGTAGCACTGGCGAAAACTCGCTCAAACAGCGAATTATCTTGCTCTAGCACCATGGAACCATGTTGGAGAACATAGCAACCCCGTTGCAGTTGGGCGCTCCCAATAAATTTATTTCCCCAATTATCGACTAAATCCGCACCGGTAGCTGTACCGAAACAGTTAGCAGAATGGATATATCCCCGGCCGGCAGCACCGTAGGACAATTCTAGACCGAGATTTTGCCAGCCTGTGATTAAAAATTGACAGATTTGAAGGTAAACTTCCCTAACATTCCCCTTCATCCCCGAATTTACCACCATATAAGTCAAATCCCCCTGATGTAGTACGGCCCGGCCACCAGTAGGACGACGAACTAGGGAGATTTTTTGACCTTGCCAAGTCAAATTACGCCAAAAATCGGGATATTGCCGTTGATGATAGCCCAAGGAAATGGCCGGGGGCGACCATTGATAAAAACGCAAAGTCGGGGGATGATGACCACAACGGTGTTGCTCTAGTAACCAAGAATCGATCGCCATTTGTAGCTCTGCCGATGAGATAATTGGAGGGATATAACGCCAAATTTTAGCTGCCACCAAAGGATTCTCGTAACATTTCATCATTATTATCTGCTACCGTCGCCACGAGAGTAATTGCTCGCGAAATCTCCCCAGGAGACAAATCGGCCACAGTACGCTGAGAAATCACCACCACCTGATCATTCATAATGGCAAAATGAGATTCAAAGGTTTCGGCACAATTCATCGCTAATAACTTGCGGGTTAATCCCAATTCATCCTTAACGGGTAATTTGAGGACAGAAGACCACACCGTGAGAAAATCATCATCGCTTTCCCCAGTTAACTGCACAAACACCTCAACGCTACCATACTGAAACTTCCACAGATAACCTTTTTCTGTATGTTGTACCATAGCAGTATCATTCTGCTGCAGAGTAGAAATAACCGTTTCAATCATTTCTTGATGACTGCTCGTACTAGCCAGAAATTCATCGGTCATTGACTCTATTGCTTCTGAAGTCGCTAAACTTTCTGTGGTCATAAAAATTCCCTAAACTCGATCGATCACAATCTTATCCCAAGAGAAAAGAAAAAAAGACATTCGGGTTGGTGGTTGGGGGTATTAGTGGAAATTTCCCCATCTCCCCACTTCCCCATCTCCAATTACTCAAAATTTTGTGAAGCATTTGAGTAAACACCTGACTTGATCGATGACAATGGCTCTATCCCGTTCTAGCTGTCAATAATTATGCAAAGTCTTTTTCAACGTTCCCTAACTGAGACCAATTCTGGGGAAGAAGATATCCGTAGTCGTATTCTACAGGCCGCTTTACGTTTATTTGCCGCTAAGGGTTATGAAGGAACCACGACTAAAGACCTAGCAGGAAAAGCAAATGTGGCAGAAGGAACTTTATTTCGTTATTTTCCCAACAAAAAGGCGATTTTAATCGAAGTGGCCACTAGGGGATGGGTGGATATTCTCACCGACTTGCTGACGGAATTGAGCGAAATGGGTAGTTATAAAGCGGTAGCGCAGGTGATGCGACGTAGGGTGTTGAGAATGCGAGAAAATAGCGATTTATTGCGAGTTTGTTTCATAGAGGCGCAATTTCATCCCGAATTAAAAGAGCGGATTCAATCGGAGGTAATTGCTAAAATGACCGATGTGGCTGAGGCTTTTTTTCAAACAGCGATCGATCGTGGTATCTATCGTCCCATGAATCCGAAAATTGTGGCGCAGGTTTTTCTAGGAATGTTCGCAATTGCTGGTTTTTCCAGTGAAACTATTTTAGATAGCAATGCTTCCCCCTTCGCTTTACAAGAAATGGCCGAAGGTATTGCCGAAATTTTTCTGAATGGAGTGTTGGTTAAAGAAGTTTAATTATTGCCTATTTGCCATTACTTTCCCGACGGTTAACTTTAATCTTGTCCAACTACTGATGATTTCCGGGGGATACTTGAGACACAAAGGACAGAAAGTTTTTTCGCTATCATCGTAGTGGGCTAAAATGTCGGCAATAGTCAGGCCAGAACTAAGTAATTCTCGGATAAATTCAACAGGATAACGCTATCCTCTAAGGCACGGTTTGCCGTGACATATATTTAAGTTTTTTTGCCATCGCTAATTCAGTTGCCTGTCATCGTCAGTTAATAAACTACTCCCATCTGCTACTTTGTCCTTAGCTGCTATATTAACTGGTTAAACCGTGTTTTAGGGCAAAACGTACCAATTCCGTGCGACTATTAGTACCAGTCTTGCTAAATAAGCGACTGACGTATTTTTCTACGTTTCTGACGCTGGTTTCTAGACGACTGGCAATTTCTTTATTCATCAATCCCTCCGCTACTAGATCTAAAACACTTTGTTCCCGGGGGGTAAGATCAATTTTAATTGGGGGGGGAGTAGTAGTAAAAGTGTTCTGTTGTCCCACCTGCTGTTTTAATTCCCGGATATCTCGGGCAATTTCTTCTAATCTAGCGTTTTCGCTGGTGGCTTGCAAGGATTGACGACGGCGCTCGATTAAAGACTTGATTAATGCTTCTAATTCTTCGGGATCGAAAGGCTTGGATAAATAAGCATCACAACCGGCATTATAACCCTGAATGCGATCGCTTGTCATCCCCCTAGCGGTGAGAAAAACCACGGGAATTGTCTGAAAACGAGCATCTTCGCGCAATTTCTTGAGAAACTGATAGCCATCCACCTGCGGCATCATAATATCGGAGATAACTAATTCCGGAATTTCTTGATTGAGTAAATCCCAGGCTTCGTTAGCATTACTAGCAGTTCTTACCTCGAAGTCATCCCCGTACTGTAGATATGCTTGCACAGATTCACGAACCCCCGGTTCGTCATCCACTAACAAAACTTTCGCAGGTGTGTCCATGAATTTCTCGCAGCGATCGAATATTGTCCGAATCCTATCTTATCAGCTATCAGGAGTCAGTAGTCAGGAGGCAAAAGACAGGAGGTTATTTTCATTTATTCTTCCCACTTCCCTATCTCCCCACTTCCCTATCTCCCCACTTCATAATTCATAATTCATAATTCATAATTCCCCACTCCCCACTCCCCAGATCATCCTCAAGATAGTGACGGTGAGTTAAACTAGCAGATAGAACTAAAAAGTTACAAAAATCACACAATGATTTTATAATCCTTTCACCATTCTTAACAAATCCCGTGACCATTCTCTGCTGGCTCGATCGCATTAGTGCTTCTGATCGCCCCCTGGTGGGGGAAAAAGCTTTTATTGCCAGTGAATTACACCAGCGAGGATACCCAATTATCGGGGGATTTGCCATTTTTAACCGCATTTTTGCGGAATTTTTGGAAACTATCAACAATGCTGACTCGTTTCTGACTGATTTTCCGCAATCTTCCCTCTATTTAGACGTAGATAACGCAAAAGCTCTGCAATTAGTTGCCAAAGAAAGTCGGCGGGCCATTTTACAAGCGCAAATTCCTCCTCTCTGGTTAGAAGAACTAGGGGCGGCCGTGGCACAATTATCCATGGATACCCTAGTATGGCGCTTTTCCTTACCTGCTCATCTGGCTCGGCGAACTCTCGGTTTATTTTCCCCCCCCATCAGTGGAATTAAAGCAGATAATCTAGAAAATGCCCTAAAACAAGCTTGGGCGGAGTTATTCAACGCCAAAAGTCTATTTTATTGGCGAAAAATGGGAATTGGTTTAGAAAAAATTCAATTATCTTTACTGGTACAACCGTTATTACCAGCCAATTGTGCGGGAAATGTGCTGATTAATGGGGATAACTGGCAAATTCAGGCGGTTTGGGGATTAGGACACAGTTTAGCTAATGGAGAAGTGGCACCGGATACCTATATTATCGATCGCTCCGGTCAATTACGCAGTCAGCAATTAGGCAATAAATCCCGCGCTTATTATCTCAATAGTGACAGTAATCTGCTTGCACCACAACTATTAGCACCCAGTTTACAGGAAAGCTACTGTTTAGATAATTTCGCCCTCGATCGCCTTTGTCAACTGGTTCAATCTCTACTGGCGGAAAAACCCACCTTAACCAGCATAGAATGGCTGATGATGCTGGATGGTCAAATTTATATTCTCAACTGTCACAGTCAGGAAATCACCCCCACTACCTCCAATTATCCCTTAAGAGGATTAGGGGCATCCCCGGGGTTGGCATCGGGAGTGGCAAAAGTGATCAGCAATTTCGACTCCCCAGAGGCAAATTTTCAGGATTGCATTTTGGTTACTACTAATTTACCTCCGAAAAAACTGCCCCATTTACGCCAAATTCGAGCAATGATCACGGAACAGGGGGGATTAACTAGCCATGGAGCCATCTTAGCCCGGGAATTAGCCATTCCTGCCATTGTCGGGGTGAAAAATGCCACGGAAATTATCCGCTCAGGCGAGATAATTTTAGTAGATGGTACGAGGGGAATTATTTCTCTAGCATCTCAGGAAAAGATTTCCTTACCCCCACCACCACCCAGAGAAACCGACGGGACGGCAATTGCTACCCGTTTGATGGTTAATCTCAGTCAAACTGAAAGTATTGCCGGAATCCGAGAACTGCCTATTGATGGGATCGGTTTATTGCGCTCAGAATGGATGATTCTAGAGTTACTTTCTCAGCGCAATCTAGAAGAATGGTTAACACCAGAGCATCAAGAAGCATTGATCGAGAGATTAAGTGATTTAATCGCACAATTTGCCCTTAGTATCCAGCCTAAGCCTTTATTTTACCGTTCTTTTGATGCTCAACATTCGGCTCAAGACAGTCGGGGAACCCATAATTATATATTAGATCCGACTCTATTCGATCTAGAATTGCAAGCTTTACGACGGGTACAAACCACCGGCGCCACCAATATTAATTTACTGCTTCCCTTTGTCCGCGGAGTTGAAGAATTTATTTTCTGCCGGCAACGGGTACAATCAGCTTTACTCACTCAAGTCCCTTCTTTCCAATTGGGGATAATGGTAGAAGTACCGGGGGTAATCTTTCAATTGAGAGATTATGTGCAAGCGGGGGTACAATTAATCGCTATTGGTACTAATGATTTAACTCAATTACTTTTAGGCAGCGATCGAGAACATTTCTCAGAATATTTTAACGCCCGTCATCCCGCAGTCAGGGCAGCTTTAAAACAAATTATCACTCAAGCAAAAGTTTTACAGATTCCCTGTTCCGTTTGCGGCATGGCCATCGTTCAGTATCCTGAAATTATCGATGATCTGATTGCTTGGGGTGTGACTTCTCTTTCGGTGGATACAGAAGCAGTTTTAGCGACTAGAGAGGCAATTGTTCGCGCCGAAAGAAGATTTTTATTGGAAAATAGCAGATAACTTCCGAACTACCCCACTACCCCACTACCCCATCAACCCACTTCCCCACTACCCCACTTCCCCACTTCCTAATTCATACTTTGTGCTTTTTGTCAAAAAAACTTTTTTTTTGCAATAAAACTACACAAAAAAAAGATCATCGTTGTGGGTAAAATTGACTCATTTACCTGTCTTAGTTAGGATTACCTTCTAAGTGTGGCAAGGGTTTCAACCGTTGCTGCCCAAAAAAGCATAGAGTAACCCAATATGAAATTCAGTAAAATCGCTGTAACCATTGTAACATCGTTATTAAATAAAAATCTTTCTCAATTAATCCTTAAGAATTTGTAAATATTGCGAAATGTTAATTTAAATATTCTCAAGTTTTTGCAGTCAATGAATAATTTTTGCTTATCTTTGAGCAACATTGGGTTAGAAGTCAGTTATCAGTTATCAGTTATCAGTTCACTGAGAAAACTCCCCACACCCCACACCCTACACCCTACACCCTACACCCCACACCCCACACCCTGTCCCCTAATGCCTAGAGAATTTCAATAATTCCTTGAGTGCCATCGAGACGAATTAATTGACCATCTTTTAACAATTTCATGGCATTATGCACATCCATAACCGCCGGAATTCCGTATTCTCTGGCAATAATAGCACCATGGGATAATTGTCCCCCCACCTCGGCAATAATGCCCACAGCCCGGGATAATAAAGGGGACCATCCTGAGTCAGTATAGGGAATAACGAGAATAGTATTAGGGGCAATTTCTAGATTTTGTAAGGTGTGCATAATTTTGACTCGTCCCTCCACTGTCCCCCCACTAGCGGCAATTCCCTGTAAGCGTTTTTTTGTAGTTAAATTTGAGACTAAAAATTCTCTTTTTGGGGGTTGTCCATAAACGATATAGGGAATATCGGTTAATTGGGAGTTTTCTTGGAATTGTTGGCGACGCTGACGGATAATCTGCTTAAGATTAGCGATATTATTATTCTGATCCAACTGGGTAACTTCTGCGTAATTTAGATAAAATATATCTCCCTTCTCCGATAATATTTGCTGCTGTAACCAGAGGGTTTCTAAAGCGAGAAAATGCCAGCGTAGGTGAGCTAAAAGACGGGAGTAAATTTCAGTCACTTGGTTTTTGATATTTAACCTTTTTTGGACAGTATGGGAAGATTTGACTTTTTTATGGCTATTATTGCCCGGACTATCTAAGGGTAGTTGTAGCAGATATTGGGGATTTTCTCGCCATCTCGGTATCGAAATATCAGTCCCCACTTCGCTTAAATAACCGTAGGTTTCTAACCAGAGGGAAAAAGCTGAGTCAAAATCTTGATCGAGCGTATTTTTTCTCAGTTCAGATAGCGATCGCATTGAGGCTATTTCTGGTGCTTGGGAGTTATCCAATCTCTCAAAAGGTACTTGCGAAATACTGCGACGCAAAGCGAAGCTAAGAGGGGCAAGAATACTATAATAGGTGGCTTTTTTCAAGACGGTTAAAATTTCTTCAATTTGCCCTAAAATCTCCCCAGAAGATAAAGCTTCTAGGGAAGTAGCGTTAATTTTTTCGAGCGTCGGGATAAAATAGGTTTTTTGATCTTGGCTGAAGTCTTTTTCTAACTGTAATTCCCGTCCTAAAAGTTTTAATAAACCGGGGGAATTAGCCAAGGTTACCGTTAAAGGTGGTTTGGTAAACTTTGCCCCTTTGGTCAGGAATTCTAAGCTTTCTGGAGGTAATCCCATGCGACGGAAAATGGTTCCTAACAAAGAAGCATTAAAATAGGCTCTTTGATAGTGTAAAGTCGCTGTTTCATTGAAGTCCAAATCGAGAGCTTTTTTGTCTAAAACTAACCGAAAAATATCTCCCCAAACTCCACAGGTTAAGGGGCGATTAATTGACCAAGGCAAAGGACGAATCACCCCGGGGATAACTTCAGCCGCGATTTTTCTTGTCCAAATTGGCTGTAAATTAGTGATAGGACGGCACTGTAATAACCATAATTTTCGTCCGTCATGAGTCCATTCTATATCTTGGGGAATGCCATGTTCAAGGTTTTCTAATTGCCGACAAAGATTAGCTACCTGTTGAATAATAGCTGGGGGAATATCTCCCGCTCCGATGATGATATTTTCTTCTAAATTAACTCGATAACTTTCGGGGGTGATTCTTCCCGATACAACTCTGGTGGCATCTCCGGGTAAAGCTTCAATAACTACATCTAAACTGAGAGGATTAATCGGATCGCGACTGAAGGCAACTCCCGAAAAAACTCCTCGAATTTGTTCTTGAATTAACACAGCCATGGCCGTGTTTTCTTGACCTCGATCGAGTCGATAATTAACGGCATTAGGACTATTATAGGAGGTTTGGCAACTTAAAATCGCCGCCGCTAAATTTTCTTGATCGATGACGTTAAGAATTGTGGTATATTGTCCCGCAGATGAAGCGGTTTCACTATCTTCTCCAATAGCGGAAGATCGCACGACTAAGGGATGATCAATATCAGGATTAAGAGATTCTATTAACGGTTGTGGATCATCCCCCGGTGGTAAAACCCAACCCCTAGGGATGGGATAACCGGCACGCTTAAGATAGGCTAAAGTGGCGGCTTTTTGTCCCACTTTTGAAGCTACCAGATTGTCATCAAGAGTTTGGATCGATCGATCTCCACGAAAAAAACGAAACATAGTTTTTGATTCATTGTTAACACTTGCTTCAGGTAAGTCTAAATCGTCGGCGATTTTTTGAAAAATTGCCCCTAATAGACAGGCTAAAGCAATGGCAGTTATAATATAACCTGAATCGTGGGGACGGCGCAAGGTGAGAATTAAAGCTAATAAAAATAATCCTACCAATCTCCCCGTAGATTTTTCTCGAAAAATAGTAAAGCTAATCCCACTAATGATTGAGGTGAGAAAAACAGCAACAAAATCATGAACGATTAATCCCCAGAAAACATTAGTAGTTCCTGCACCTTTTCCTAACCAATAGCGCCCCACGACTAAAGCAATTAAAGCTAATAATTCCCAAGTGGAGCCGGTGGGAAAAAATAAACGGGTTAGGAAAATAACGATAATTCCCTTGGCTGCTTCCGAAATTACCGCCAAAATTCCCGCTAATTTACCCCCATGGTAAAAAGCGGCAGTTACACCGATATTACCAGTACCTAATTGGGATAATTTACGTCCAGTTACTAGATAATTTATCCAATCGATCAGAGGCAATCCCCCGATTATAGGACAGACTAAAAAAATAAATAGGGAACCCCAAATTTCTATCATTTAAAATGCGTCTTAGTTTACGATCTTTTCTTAGTAATGACCTTGAGAACATGAACACGAAAGCGATAAAAGAAATTGAGATTAATAGCTTAAAACCCAATCATATTGAGCAAATAAAGGCAATAATTGCGGATTTTAAGTGGCAAAATCAACCCCTCAAACTGAAGAAAAAAGCGAAAAGAGTAAGGTGGACGATACACACCCTACAGACTTAAGAAAATCTGATTGACAGTGAGATTTAATTCCGTGAAAGTCTGGGAAATTAGGCGATCACTGTCTCGAAATTGCCGAATTTGATATTCTTCCTCAACTAAGCGACAAACAGAGATGGTCGGTTGTTTAGGAGTGCCGAGAAAATTACGCCCACCCAAGGCTGCATAATCGACAATCCAATATTCAGGAATACCCATTTCTTCATAATCAGCAAATTTTAAGTAGTAATCATCACGCCAGTTGGTCGATACCACTTCAATGATCAGAGGGATAGATGCACCCTCACTAAGGATTGATTCTTTTTTCCATAATTTTTCCTGAGCGAGCTTGGTTCGATTTAGCACTAATACATCAGGAAAATAACCAGAGTTTTTACCAGCAGGTCTGACAATCGCTTGGTTAGGAATTAAATAAGGAAGCCTCAGTCTATCAATTATTCCACTAAGTTTAACAGTTAAAAATCCTTTGATTTCCTCGTGTTCTCCTGCGGGTTGTGCCATTTCAATAATATTTCCATTGTGTAGCTCATAACGTACTCCAGAATTTTCAGGCAGACAAGGGACGAATTCCTCGAAATTAACAGTTTTAGGTAGGGTTTGGCTCATGGCTGGCAAAATAGCTTTCTCTCTCTAGTAACTTCCTTGGCTCTATTTTACCTTGAATGTAGGGTGGGCATTGCCCACCCGACAAACTCTCTACACAATCTGCGATCGCACTATCACTGCCAAAAAAGATGAGGACGAAACCAAAAATATAATTGGTAACGACGACGAGGTTCATAAAAGGAGTCAGTTGCCAGTTAGTTTTAATATCTCCATTTGGCAATATTACACCCTCATAAAAAAAAATTTTTACCATCGGATCCGCCTAGTAAGTTTATCAAGAGGCCTCCTTGATTAACGCTGAATATTCTAGCCCATCCAGATACTTAAACCAGAAAACGGGTTTCTTAAAGAAACCCGTTTTCTTGAATGTTCCAGCAATTCCTGATGATGAAGTTGATCTCGGCGGCTTAGATGTGTAATTAATTTTGCTTAGGTACTTAATCGATCATAATTGATCATCATTTATCGCACTATATCATTAGTAATAGTAACGATAATTCTTTGCAGCTTAGCACCTTGAAAATCGCAAGGAACCTCGTGTTTATATCGAGTTAGGAAGTTAGGAGTATGATTTGAGAAAGTTCTGATAATATCGACATTTTGTTCGATGTTATTAATATACAGTTTCATCTTACCTATTGTGCTGTCACTCAACTTTTCATCGGAAGGAGCGATTATCTTTGGTTTGGCAAATTCAACTTTTAGTTTCACCTCGCCACTAAGATGAGGAAGATCACAAGTGATCTTCTGTTGTTGCCCTAACCAGTTATAGACATAACATAGTTTTCCCTGATAGATGTAGAAACTATGCCCACCAAAACAGCTGCCGTGCGCCATCAGAACAGCCTGTAAGTCCCCTTTAGCTTTGGAGAAATCAATAGTTGCTTCGATCGCATAGAAACGAGTGCTAATATTAGGAACAAAAGCTTCGGAAATTTCCAATCCTCCTGGATAATTTTTCGGGGGAACGGTGAACATAGCGATTTCCCCGGCAACAGCTTCGGAAATTTCTGATCCTCTTGGATAATAAATATAGCTATCGGAAATTTCCAATCCCCCTGGATAATTTTTCGGAGGAATGGCGAACATAGCGATTTCCCTAGCAACGGTTGTGGAAATTTCTGATCCTCCTGGATAATAAATATGGCTATCGGAAATTTCCAATCCCCCTGGATAATAGGTATAGGTAAATGTGTTATGTTGTGGGTCATCAGAAAATGCCGGGGGAGGTAATTGAGGAATTTCTCCACCCAATGCCGCAGACCCAGAGCAATCCTCAGGTGGCATATATTGTTCAGTCATCGAAATCTCCTTGGTAATCGATAACGGAAAAAAGTGAGAGATTTAACCTAGATGACACTGATGGACAAAATTAACAAATCAACTTTGCTGTAATTCATACTACTCAGTCCTCTATGCTAAGATGATCCAAAAAACGCAAGTTTTTAAATTGATGGGCAAAAAAAGTTTGATTTTACTCAATAACCAAGGAGTTATACACAGATGTTTATTTTTGACAATAAAACCAATATTTTAATTAATTCTCAGGAATTAACCTTTAAAAGTGAATATTTTTGCAATTTTTCTAGTTATTTTCAGAATCGAGAATTTGTCAACTTAGATGCTTTACAACTCAGTGGTGATCATTTTGAAGGCTATCTTTCAAGGATCATCATCGATGAAGTGATGTTAGAATTATCGCAACGTAATTGTTTAACGAATGTTGCGGGAGTAGTCCATTCTAAAATGTGGGTTTTTGCGATTCCTGTTCAGGTGAATTCTGTCTTCTTCCAAAATTTGTACTCATTGGAAAATAACTATCTTGGGATTGTCCCCCCTAAATCAGAAATTTCCGTTTTTCAGCATCCTTTTTCTAATCGTTTTCAGCTTTATGTTGATGATGATTATCTTCAGAAATTGTGTCAAAAGTTAGAGCTACCAGAAGCGAAAAAGTTTTTAAATTCTTCCGCTTCCTCTATTGTGATTTGCCCATCGGAAAAAATTCGTCATCTCCAACAATCTTGTCATCAACTTTATCAAATGCTATTTAATTTAGATCGCCAAGAAATATCTGAGAAAAGAAAAGTATTAAGATTGAATTTTGTCAGGGAAAAATTAGAAGAAATTGTCAAGGATTTTCTTTTGACTTTAGCAGTAACCAAAGATATTAAAACCCCTAAAAACACTATCAGACGCACCTCTATTCTCAAAAAAGCCGAAGAAATGATGAGAAAAAATCTGCGTTCTGATCTGACTATTCCAACGATTTGTCAAGACTTAGAAGTAAGTCAACGCACCTTAGAATATATATTTAAGGACTTCTATCAAATGTCTCCTTACAGTTATTTAAAATTGCTTCGTCTTAATGCTTTACATCAATCTCTTAACCAAAATAATCAGACAAAATTAACTTATGAAATTGCTGAAGAATTAGGTTTTTTCCATCGAGGATATCTGGCCTCTGATTATAAAAAACTGTTTGGTTACTTCCCCTCTGAAACCTAAAAAAATAGTAGGGGTAGGAATTAGGATTATTGTTAGATTTATCTGACTTATTTTTTCTTTGAGGACTAAATTCCTAACTACTCTTTCAATTCATCGGCTCTCCCGCACTTGTTTGGTGGGGGCGTATATTGTACGCCCTTTCTTCGATCTCATAACCTCAAGAGAGCCATTAATAATTAGCCCCATCGAGATTAATTTACTTAATTCCCACTAAAAAAGTTGTACCGATCGCCATAATTGCCAATCCGATTAACTTGCTAATTAGAGTCGCTTGCTTGGCTAATTTTTCCTTAATGACACTGCCAAGGAAAAAAGCACCAGAGGAGATCGCTAATTGGATGACGGTAAAACCGATTAAATAGGCAACTAAAGCGGCAACTCGCGCCCCGATAATTGATTCTCCGTAGGCATAACCGTGGAAAATTCCCGCAATCATTGCCAAAGTTGCCAGAGCGATCGTATAGAGATTAGAATGATTTTGTAAACCTTTTTTCAGGGTTAAAATTAGTCCAAAAATTACCACAGAAAGGGCAACAATCCCCTCAGGAAAAAGTAAATTTATTCCCTGTAAATGAATCCCTGTCCCGATTAAAGTGGCAATTACAAAAGCGATCGGAATCAATAAACCCTGTTCCATACCCACAGCAATTAAACCACTAGCCACCACAAAAGCTAAATGATCTAAACCGATAACTGGGTGAGCTAAACCCGATAAAAATCCGTTTAAAAAATTATCGGGAGTTTGCCCTGCCATGGCATGATGGGCAAGGGTTTTGCTGGCAAAAATTAACAGAAAGAGAGGGACAATAGTTAATATCCTTGTCGAGCTTTGACGAAAAATTATCTTCATTGATTACCTCAAAATTATAATTCGGAAACCCGCGCAACAATCGCCCGGTGTCGGGGACTGGTGGGGGTGATGATCGGTGCTTGAAACCCGGCTTCAACTAATGCCCGTTCGATATCGAGAGTAAAATATTGATCGAGATAGGGTTCGGTACTCTTGAGTAAGGTTAGGACATAAGGGGGCATTTTTCGATAAATTTCCGAGCGCGGATTCATATCCATCAGCGTCAAATAACCTCCCGATCGCAATAAACGACGCGCTTCGGCGAAAATTTCTCTAGTAGCCTGTTGGGGTAGTTCGTGGAACATTAAAAACGAAGATACCAGATCGTAGGACTGACTGGGTAATTGAGTTTTTTCCGCCGCCGCGTGTTGCCATTGAATCGTCTTTTGTTTTTGTTGAGCTTGGTATTGGGCAACGGCTAAATAGTAGGGAGAGAGATCTAACCCAGTTACCCGCGCTTGAGGATAAGTATCTTGCAGCGCAAAGCTGCTCATGCCGACACTACAGCCTAAATCGACAATATCGTTAATTTCTGCCCTGATTTGCTCCTTCAATATCCGGTGATATTCCCGCCGCAATCGCGGATCGCCGTCAATCCCCGCCCCGGGCCAGATGGTAGAATGGACAGCATAGGCGGCAGATTCTACCTCAAAAGCTGGCAACCAGTCTAAATTGCCCTTTTCGTAAGCGTGGAAAGAACAAACGTAGTATTCGGGATAGACGAGATCGGGATTTTCTACCGCTTGCAGTTCCCGACTCCAATCCCGTTGCTGCCATTGTTTGACGGTTTCCCGCCAAGGTACGCCTAGTTTTTCGGCTCTTTTAATCATCATATTGCGCGCCTGATAGCGAGCGATGTCAAAAAGCGGTTTTATGGCGAGAATACGGTTAACTAGACCAGAAACAGGATTAAAGGAGGCCGGAACGGGTGTAACTGTCATAGAAAAGCTTCGATCGTAAATTTTCCCTTTCTCATCTTATAACAGTGATCAGTGATCAGTAATCAGTAATCAGTGATCAGTAATCAGTAATCAGTAATCAGTGATCAGTAATCAGTAATCGGTGAAAAGACAGCACTGTTATGGCCATTTAATACTACTCAGTTAATTAATACCACTGACTGAAAACTCAAATCTGATTACTGTTTACTGACAACAGCAAAAAGCTCCCTAACCCCCCATCTTGCCAATTTTTAAGTAGGTAGGTGTTGAAAACTTTCAGATGCCCCCCTTATTAAGGGGGGATTAAGGGGGGATCGGCACCCCCCTTATTAAGGGGGGATTAAGGGGGGATCCATCTTCAATTTAATTATAACCAGCTACTTATCATGAGAACAATCGCTGAAATCAACGACAAGATCGCAAAAAAAACGGCTGTAGTCTGGACAGTAGAGGAATTAAAAAGCCGCGTTACCGAGATGGGAATTAAGGAGGTTTTTTCCCAAGTAGATGTGGTTTGTACGGGAACCTTTGAACCGATGGAATCTTCGGGGGCAATTATTAATTTAGGTCAGACGGATCCGCCGATAAAAATTCGTCAATGTTGGTTAGATGGGATTCCTGCTTATGCTGGTTTTGGGGCGGTGGATTTATACTTAGGGGCCAGTGCTATTAGTGATATAGCGGCCAAAAATGAGAATTTAGAGGGAGAAAATCCCGAAAGGGGCGGCGGACATATTATTGAGGATTTAATCGCCGGAAAATCGATTCAATTGCGTGCTGTCGGTCAGTCCACCGATTGTTATCCTCGTGCTTCTTTTGAAACGATTATTTCTAAGGAGACTATCAATCAATTTTATCTTTTTAATCCTCGCAATCTCTACCAGAATTTTATCGTCGGAGTCAATGGAGGAGAGCGGACTTTATATACTTATTTAGGACCACTACAGCCGCGATTAGGTAATGCGGTTTATTCTAACCCCGGGGCAATTTCTCCCCTGTTAAATGACCCCGATTTAGAGGCTATCGGCATCGGTACGCGCATTTTTTTGGGAGGAGGAATCGGTTATATTGCCTGGGAAGGAACCCAACATTTTCCCCTGCAAAAACGCCTACAAAATCGCACTCCTATTGGACCTGCTTCCACCTTAGCCTTAATTGGTGATGCTAAACAAATGAATGCTCGTTGGGTGCGAGGTTGTTATTTCAAAAATTATGGGGCTTCTTTAATGTTAGGGGTAGCAGTACCGATTCCAATTTTAAACGAGGAAATTGTTCGACATTGTGCGGTAAAAGATGAGGAAATTGTCGCTCCAGTGGTGGATTTTTCCATTCCCCGGCGAGTCCGTCCTACCTTTGGTTTAATCACCTACGCTAAACTAAAAAGCGGTCGGATTATGATCGAGGGAAAAAGTGTTAGGGTGGCTCCTTTGGCCAGTATTTCCCTGTCCCGGGAAGCCGCTTTAGAATTAAAAGCACTGATCGAATCGGGAGAATTTACCCTCACAGAACCCGTGGCAAAAATTAATCTAGAGCGGACTTTTATTCCCCAGGATCGTTGGGGCGGAAAATTATCAATTGAGTGAGGAGTTAAGGGATTGCGTGCAAGTGGCACAACTACAATTAAGATGACGTAAAATCGGATTTTCTTCCCCAGTTGTCTTGGCGATAATCATATCACCTAAGTTCTTGGTATTGAAACTAGGATGAAAGGACTCTGGGGCAGCTTGTACGGAGTTCGTGGTAACTAATAGGGCTAATAAACTAGCAGAAGCAGTGGCAAGAATAACGACTTTTTGATTCATAAATTTGTGGGAATTATTGGCCATTAATACCACTGATTATAACACTGCCGACCGCCGACCGCCTCCGTTAACGACCTAAAAGATTGGCAATATCAGCACATCCCCCCGGAATGGTTGCGCGGGACTTTTCCCCGCACCAACGACAACAATAGTGACGTTGTTCCTCGCTCATGTTTTTCACCCCGGTAAAATTGACATTTTCTACCACTGCTCCCGTGTGTTCTCCGCTGTCATAATTGGGGGGAACGCTGCGACTGCGGGGGGTGGCATTTTCTAGGGAACCATAAAATAAACGCATCCCCTTGATATCGGCCCCTCTTAAATTAGCTTCGTAGAGAATTGTCCGCGATACATTTGCTTTCACCAAATCGCTATAACTTAAATCGGCCCGCACCATATTCGCTTCGCTTAAATCGGTCCAGCGCAGATCCTGCCCGGAAATGTCGGCCCCGGCTAACATTACTCCCAATTGTACTACTCTTGTACCGAACTCTCGATCCTCCGCGTAACCCCCTTCCCCGTCTAGAATCGGTCGGCCTAGATAACGATCGCGTTTAATCGGTGATAATAGCCGCGATTGACTCAAAAAACGCAGTATTTTCGCTTTTCCAGAGGCATCGACACTGCTGAGGATAGAAGCGGTGCGACCTTCTGCGATCGCTCTTTCCTGGGGCCAATCTTCTAAAAATCCCTCCTCATCCAAGGCTAGATCGGAAATCCCTTGAAAATAGGAATCGATCGTCTGTTGTTGGGTAATGCGATTTTGTTGTATGGTTAAATCCTTAGAAATAACGTACTGTTCCCAGGCCACATAGACAGCTAACACGGCGATCATAATCTGTCCCAAGGCCCCCACCCACTCGGCCCAAGAACCGAACTCATCGTATTTAAAACTGTCTAACCACCGCAAGATGCGCTCGTAAACTCCTAAATATTTCCCTAATCCGGCCAGAGCGGCTATAAAAACTATAAAAGCGAAAACCGTCTGACGTTCAGAGGGAGTGAGATAATGGGCGATCCACTGGCGAATAGAGGGTAAAATCACCTGTAAAGATATTAATATCGCTACTATCGCCCCAGAAAAGCCTAACCAGTCCCAGCTAAAGACCAGGCCGATGGTCATCAGCATCAGGGGGGCCAGTAGTAACCCCGCGTTACCCGGTCGAAGATCTTTTAATACTAGGATGCGCTGACGCACGGGATTACGCGAAGATAAAGAGGAGACGTATTCGGAGGCATCGGGAGCCGATAAACTGGTTTTACCGTTATTTTCGGGGTTATCGGCCCTATTTTCCACGGTGAGTTTTTCTGGGTCTTTGCGATCGCTCATATTAATCCTTGTCAAGAGAAAATAATTCCACACCGAAAACTGAAGCGAAAACCCTCGATAAATCTTGCTGTACTTGCATAAGACTAATATTAGGCAGAAACTGCTCTAAACTGCCCACGGGTTTATTAGCAATCCCACAGGGAATAATCTCGGCAAACCCGCTTAAATCCGGACAAACATTGATGGCAAAACCATGATAGGTAATCCAACGACTAACTTTAATACCGATCGCCGCTATTTTATACCCTTCTACCCATACCCCTGTCAAGCCCCCGATTCTTGCCCCCGACAATCCATAAATAGCTATAGTTTGCAGGATGACTTCTTCTAATTGTCGCAAATACCAGTGTAAATCCTGCTGATAATAGCGCAAATTGAGGATCGGATAGCCCACTAACTGCCCCGGACAGTGATGGGTGACTTCTCCTCCGCGCTCGATTCGATGCACTTCTTTGTCGGTTTTGTCAAGATTAAATTTAATAAACTTAATATCTGAACCAGTACCAAGGGTGTAAACGGGGGGATGTTCCAGCAGCAGCAGCACATCGGGTAAGTCGGGATTAGCAATTCTCGCCGCCACCAGCGATCGCTGTTGCGCCCAGGCCAGAGAATAGGGAGTAATTGCCTGAATTTTCAGCCCACAGAGACGAGGTATTTTTTGAGCATTCATCGAGAGATGTGATCGGTCAAATTATTGAAGAAATGTGGAAGATCAGCAAGGAAAATTAAAAGAAGGGAAGATATATATGTCGGGGAGAATACTAAGTGCTAATCTAAGGATATCCCATCTATCATCTCTTGGGATCAGTATCCTCTAGTTTATCCTCATCAGCGCCAAAAAAGCACCAAAACAAGTTCAATCACTGATTAAGCAAACTCACCAACAGGTTATTGACCCTAATACTCAAAGAAATGTTATCGAGTTAATCGAGAAGATTATTATCTACAAATTTCCGCAGAAAATTCGCTAGGAGTTAGAAGCTATGTTTAATCTCACTGAATGGAAACAAACCAAGTTTTATCAAGAAGCTGAAGAAGAAGGAAAACTTGAAACAATTCCTCTTCTGATTAGGTTGGGACTTAACGAAGAACAAATTGCGCGGGAATTAAATCTAAAATTTGAGATTGTTTGTCAATTTATTGCCAATCAAAACAATTAAAACTTTTTGGCTACCAATGCGATGATCATCAATTCCCTTATCAAGGTTTATTTTTGCAAAATTTCTCTCTTTTTATTTATTTCAGGCTCAGGTAAAGATTCTCCTAATTTCTGATAAAGTTCCATCAGAGATTCTAGGACTTCTTCAGCATTTTTCACTGATTCAGCATAAGTATTACCATGAGTTCGCCATTTTTGACCTGGAAAGTCGGGTAAGCCAACTAGATAACAATTGTCTTCATCAGACCACTGAATCACTATTCTATATTTAAGTTTTTTCATCTTCTTTTCTCCTGACCTCTTCAATGGCATTTTTGACTTCTTGTTCTTGGTAACGTTTAGCATCCGCTCCGTCTTTTCCCGAGAGAGTGATTTTCCCTGCATATAGAGGGTGTAACCAATGGTTGTGACTGCCTTTTCCCGGAAAATCAATAAATCCAGCTTTTTTGAGCATTTGTTTCAATTCTCTGATTTTTTTGGCATCAGTCAAGATTTGATCGATCAGGTAATTTGCTGGGGGGTGTGACAAGTCTTGTATAATTCTTATTATATAAAGATTTCGAGCATTGAGCGGTTACTGGAGAAGCACCGGGAGCAGAGGAGAGGGGGAGCAGGGGAGCAGAGGTTGTTTATCTTCTGGGTACCCCTTTTCCTTGATTCACCAGAGAATTTTCTTCCGGAAATTTAAGCTGATCAGAGCTAAACTTAACAAAACTTCACAAAAACTTCACAAAAACTTCACGGAAAACTATTGACGAGAAGATGTCAAGGCCGCTTAATTAAATTAATTAACATCATTGGAGTATTTACCCCATGAAAACCAAAAAACTGACACCCCGCAATGCTGCTCCTGTGCAACGGAAAAATACCGCTACCGTCTCTCGCGATGGTAATGCGATCATTCAACTTGATTGGGGAACTTTTTGTGTGCAAGAGGATCGGGAGGGAAATTGTAAAGAGTGGTACGAACTGCCGTTTGCGGGAGACGACGCAGAGTAATCTGCCCGATTCTAGCGCGAACCTCAAATCAGGTCAAAAGTCTTTTTCTCCTTGCCAAGGCGCACGGTTGCTTCCTTGTAATTGACGGTGGAGAAGCAAGGGGTCAGGGGAGAGAGGGAGCAGGGGAGCAGAGGTTGTTTCTCTTCTCGGTTCCCCTTTTCCTTGACTCACGGGTGCTAGAAGACTTAGATTCAGGGAGATAAACCCGAAAATCTGTTAAAAATATAAGATGCTAAAAAGTCTGCGCTATAATACTCGATTAGGATGATATAAAGGTAATCAGGAGAAGCGATGAACACTATCCAACTGACACCAGAAATAGAAGATTTGATTGCTCAACAAATGAAAACAGGAAAATATCAAGATGATTTAGCCGTTATTCAAGAGGGATTGAGTTTATTGGCAGAAAGAGACAGAATTTACCGAGGAAGATTTGAAGAATTGAAACGGGAAGTTATGATTGGCGTTGAGGAATTAAGACGACAGGAAGGAATTAATGCCGAAGAGGTTTTTTCAGAATTAGAAGAGGATTTACAACAAATAGAGGCTAAGGGTTTCCCGATGAGTCAGAAATAATGTCAAAGATTATTTTCTCACCCTCAGCTAGATTGGATTTAAAGCAAGTTAATAGTTACTTGGCTGGGAAAAATCCGCAAGCTGCTAGAATTTTAAAAGAAAAAATCCAACAGGCTTGTAAAAAATTAGCTAAATTCCCCAATCTGGGACGTAGGCGCGATGAGTTAATCCCTAGTTTACGAAGTTTTCCTGTAGAAGATTATCTAATCTTTTATTTCCCTCTTGAAAACGGAATTGAAATCGCAAGAGTAGTTAGTGGATATAGAGATTTAGATGCTATGTTTGATCTTGATTAAGAAAGCGATCGCATCAAGCTAAGGGTGTCATTCTTCCCTGCTCCCCAGTAGCATCGGGTGGGAGTTTGCTTCGGGAAATTTAAGCTGATCTAAACTTAACAAAAACTCAACAAAAACTTCACAAAAACTTCACAAAAAACTATTGACAAGAAGATGTCAAGGCTGGTTAATTAAATTAATTAACATCATTGGAGAATTTACCCCATGAAAACCAAAAAACTGACCCCTCGTAACGCTGCTCCTGTCCAACGGGAAAATACCGCTACCGTCTCTCGTGAAGGCAATGCGATGATCGCTCCCCAAACCATAGGGTACTGGAAAGACCCTTTTGCGGGAGACGACGCAGAGTAGTCCCCTTGATTCTAGCACGAACCTCAAATCAGGTCAAAAGTCTTTTTCTCCTTGCCAAGGCGCACGGTTAGCCTCAAGGAATTGACGTACAATCCTAGTTAATTCGGGAGTTTCGGATACCGGGCATCGGTGAAGAAGCAGGGAGAGAGGGAGCAGGGAAGCAGTTTCTCTTCTCGGTTCCCCTTTTCCTTGACTCACGAGTGTTAGAAGACTTAGGTTCAGGGAGATGAACCCCAGCCAACAGCTTACTACCCCAGGGTTATCGGATAGCGGTGTTCTTCTCCTTGGGTTTGTACCTTTGACAGAATTAGATGAGCTATGATTAAAGTAAGATTTACTTATTCATACATCACAAATGACTCAGATTACTATTAATTTACCAGTCAGTTTACTTGAATCAGCCCAATGTTTAGGAAAGGCTACAGAACGAGAGTTATCAGAGGTTTTAATTGATACCTTAGAAATCATTTTGCCTACCTTTAATAATCTCTCAGCTGTGGGCAATCATCTTGAAGTTTCCCATCTTTTAGATTCCGAAGTTATTGAATTAGCTAATTCAAAAATGGATGCTGTTCAGAATCAACGCTTAGGAGAGTTACAAGCTAAGGGAAAAAATACGGGCTTAACCGAAGCCGAAGGCTATGAATTATTAGTTTTAATCTCAATTTACCAAATGGGACAATTAAGAAAGTCAATAGCCTTAGCTGAAGCCGTTAAACGAGGTTTGAGAGAGCCTTTAATACCATGAGTTTTCTCACAGAAACCTTACGCCAAAAAGTTAAACAACGGGCAGGAAATCGCTGTGAATATTGCCTAAGTCACCAGGATTATATTATGGGGAGATTACAAATTGATCATATCCAACCTTTAGCTAAAGGTGGTGCTAATACAGAAGATAATTTATGTTTAGCTTGTGAATTATGTAATCAATATAAATGGACTCAAACTGAAGCTATTGATCCCAAATCTGAGGTGTTGGTTTCCTTATTTAATCCTCGCCTTCAAAAATGGCAAGAACATTTTACTTGGACTCAAGAAGGAACGGAAATTATGGGAGTAACGGCTTGTGGTCGAGCAACAATTGTAGCTTTAAGATTAAATAGTAATCTGGCTGTTATTGTGCGTAAAAATTGGGTTAAAGCTGGTTGGCATCCACCTAATTTGCAGACGGAATCTCACCTTACCTAAAATATTCCTTTAACAATCTAAAAACTGGCCATTATGATAGTTGCTGACATTCAAAAAAGCTCCCTCAAAGAGCAAAGGCTACAATTTATTCGTAACCATCAACAAGCTTTCGATGTTGAGCCGATTTATCCTTTGCGGCTGTTTGAAGATTTCGTGATGGGGGTTGAGGGCGATTGTACTATTGAAGCCTCTTGTAAGATAGAATTAGATAAGTTAATCGCATCCAGGTTTCTATTCTTTTTTAAAGAGCCGGAGCAGGATTGGCCTAGCTACTTGTCTCAAGGGTTATCTTTCTTTAAACAAGTTGAAAATCGGGTTGGTGTTCAGTTTGACTACTCCTTGTTACAGGCTTTTCTCGGTACAGACTTTGACTTTAGCCATGTAACAACATTTACCACAGGGATTGATCTACGACGAGAATCACTAACAGAATCTAGCGTCAAAATTCATTTCAGAATTGAAGACTATATCGCAAAAGTGCAAACTGCAATTATTTTGAGCGGCTATGAAGTAGGGTTTTTAGAAGACTTTCCCAAACAATTTCTGGCTCGGTATATTCCCCAAATTGGCTTTGACTTTTATTTTGATGGGCGTTGTGAAATTGAGCTTTATTTTGAAGTCAAAGAAAATAATTTTGACGATCCCAACGTCAAGAAGTATCTTTGGAGTAAGATGCCCCCCGTAGCATTAGCCCCTCTGAAAGATACTGATGTATTTCACCTTGGACTATCCAAAGCTAATACTAATCCAGTGTTTTACTACCAGCTTAAAAAGTACAAAGGTGATTTATTAAATCACTTTAGACTTAATGATACCGCCATGCGAGTTGATAGCTTTTATCGAAACCAAGAAACGGATTATGGTGGTTGGGTAGGCGTTGCTTTAGAGGAACTCGAAAAAACAAGAATTGAAAATATCAGGCTTTACTATCATAAATATTTTGGAATGGAGTAAATCTTATGTTAACTACTAAACTTCCCTGATATCAAGATACTCAAAAAGATAAAACTGCTAATGGAGACAATCGATGATAGCAACTACAACAATTTCTCCTCAATTAACCATTCCACGCCTAGAAAATGGGGATAAGCTTACTCGTCGTGAATTCGAGCGTAGATATAAGGCTATGCCAAATCTAAAAAAAGCAGAACTCATTGAAGGAATTGT
>NZ_JADBTR010000154.1:0-24538 GCF_020246065.1 Microcystis sp. M144S2 | reverse complement strand
GCTTAAGGTTTGAGGGCCAACTAACAAAGATATGCCCAGAGTTGGGTTAGTCATCTATCGGATTAAAATGTAAAGAGAATAATCACCCATACTTCAATCTAATATCCATCCTATGCAAATTACCCTCAACCTTGATGAATCGCTTCTCAAGGAAGCCTTTCAACTGACTAACCTCACCACCCAAGAGGAACTAATGAATCTTGCTCTACAAGAATTCGTGAGATCGCGCCGTAAGAAAAACCTTCTCGACCTTGCCAGACAAATTCAATTTGCCCCAGATTTTGATTATAAAGCCCTACGGGAAACCGGTCATGTTGCTGATTGACACATCTGTGTGGATCAGCGTCTTCCGCAGTCGTGGTGATCAAGTTCGCCAGCAACTGGAAACGTTAATTGCAAATCGTGAGATTTTACTCACCCGCTTTACTCAGCTGGAACTGCTTCAAGGGAGCTTAAACGAGCAAGAGTGGACAATCCTCTCTACTTATCTCGAAGTGCAGGATTATGTTGAACTCACGCCTTCTTCCTGGCAAGCAGCTGCACGTATTTACTATGATCTGCGTCGTCAAGGATTGACTGTTCGCAGCCCAATTGATTGCTGTATTGCTCAAGCAGCATTAGAAAATGATCTGCTTCTAATTCACAACGACCGTGATTTTGAAACCATTGCTCAAGTGCGATCTCTTCAAAATCTCCGTTTTCGGCCCTAGGGTGCGTTCCCTAATCTGACTCTTACTACTCCACCAATAGATTTTTAGGAACGCACCATGCCCATAGATTGAAGCTGTGAGTTTAAGTGCGATGCTGAAGGCACTGGGTAGCAGTACGCCATCGCTGCAGCAACGTGGAGGCTAGAATATATTAAGCCCTATACGTTAGATGTTGTCTATGACTGAACGACTTGAGCAGGCGATCGCCCAATTACAAACCTTGTCAACCGATCAACAGGACGCGATCGCAACCCTAATTTTGGCAGAACTCGAAGAAGAAAAGCGATGGAATGACTCCTTTACCCGCTCACCAAACTTGCTGGCTAAACTAGCAGCCGAAGCAATGGCAGAACATCGATTGGGCAAGACTCAAGAATTAGACCCAGAAACGTTGTGAAGTCTTGTACCACTGCTCGTTTTCGGGAGATGTTTGCAGATCTTCCAAAACCGATTCAAGAGCAGACCCGTAAAGCGTATCGGCAATTCAAAGAAGACCCAAGCTATCCCAGCTTGCGATTCAAGAAAGTCCATCCACAGCTGCCCATCTATTCTGCACGCATCAATAGGGATTATCCTGCTGTCGGTCAATTAGAGGATGATACGGTGATTTGGTTCTGGGTTGGTTCCCATGCAGAGTACGATATGCTGCTGGATCAATTGTAGTGCGATGCCGCTCTGGTAGGCCCAGTTGGGGAATGTTAGGGAAGATTCCCATTGTCGTTAGAAGCGGGTAACGCGACTCGAACGCGCGACATTCACCTTGGGAAGGTGACGTTCTACCACTGAACTATACCCGCAAAACTGTCTCTAATCATAGCATTGACTCCCCGACGAGAGCAACTGCTCTAGGCTGTTTTTCATCATCGCGCCAGTGTGTCCAGAAACGCTAAATAGACTCGCCAGCGGATGATCAAAAATATTCACCGTTCAATTTCTTCATCCTCAAAGAGTCAAGGAGCTAGAGATTGTTTTAAATGCCATTTGTCGATAATATCACCGGGTAATTTTGAGAGTTTGGCAAGGTTTCTTTGAAAATGCCTCTGAGCTTGGACAGGAATTTAGGGGGTATTTTCTGGAAAAGAATCACTATAATTAAATAAAAATGGTACGCTATTTTTTCCCGATCCATCCATGACTAAAACCCGGGGCATTTGCGCCCCACCTTCGCGCCAAGCTTCGATCGCTTCTTTCTGTAAAACTAATCCTCCCCCCTGTTCTTTTAAAGTTTCTGCTAATAGTCTTTGTGCCTCAGCTTTCCCTTTAGCGCGATTAACTTCTGCTTGGGCCTGTTGTTCCGCTTCTTGGGTGATATAAACGGCTCTTTGGGCCCGTTGTTCTGCGATTTGTTTATCTTCGACAGCCCGGGCAAATTCCGGAGAAAAATTCAAATCTACCACACTGGTATCTAAAACTAGAATACCATACTTTTCTAACCGAGTCGATAGGGCATTATCAAAGTCTTCTTTTAACTCACTGCGTCGAGTAATTGCCTCCTCTACGGTTCTTTTAGCGGCGGCAATTTTAAAGGATTCTTGGGTTTGAGGGGCGATAATTTTAGCGACAATATTTTGCAGGGTGCCTTGGGTTCTTCTAATGACCACTACTTGAGTCGGATCAAGACGAAAATTAATCGCAAAACTAGCGGATAAATCCTGTAAATCTTTAGTGGAACTTTGGGCGGGAACTTCAAATTTTTGCACCGTAACATCGTAGATATCGACACTAGAAACAAAGGGAGGTTTAAAGTGCAATCCCTCCAATAAAACCCCGTCCTTAGCCTTTCCTAAAACACTTAAAACCCCCGCTTGTCCGGGAGTTATAATCACATAGGCATTGAAGGCCGCTAAAATTACAATAGCAGCTAATAATCCACCGATCAGGGAAAGTAAATTAATAGCATCTTTTTGGTTCATAGTTTATACTCCTTGACGAGCGACTAAAGCGAGAATTTTTACTGCGATCGCTTGATTAACGGGCATCACTGACAGACGATTTCCTGTCCTTACTAATAATAATTCATCGGCGGTAAAATTTTGTTTTAAAATTCCTAGGGGCAGCATTTGGGGAAAAAGGCGATCAAACTCAACTTTAACCGTCCACCAGCGTGGGGAATCTGGAGAGGATTTGGGATCATAGTAGGGACTATCGCGATCGAATTGTGTGGGATCGATCATATCGGTTTCCACTACGCGCATCAAGCCGACAATCCCCGGCGGGGTGGTATTAGAATGATAAAAAAAGGCCAGATCTCCCCGTTTCATCTGACGGAGAAAATTGCGGGCCTGATAATTTCGCACTCCCTCCCAAATAGTTTGACCATCTTTTTTTAAATCCCCGATACTATAGACATGGGGTTCCGATTTCATTAACCAATAATTTAAATTCATCATTTATACTTGTTATTAATTCAAATAAGCTCAAAAATATTTTTAGCCGTTCCTGTCAGCCTTGTTGCCATAGGATTAAATATAATTCACTTTAGCTGCTTTTGTAGTTCTACTCAAACAATTATTGGGAAGAATGTATCTAAAAATACTTTTGTTAGCAGCAATTTTTAAGGACTATGAGCCTTCAAGTCTAGCTATTCTTGGCAACCGTCAGTTTTTCCCCACAGCTAAAAATAATTTATTCTCCACTATTAAATCGCTCAAATAAGCTGTAAAATAGGATACATTGCTCTAAAAATCTCTAGCCAATCCATAGATTATCGGTGTTCCAAGCCACTCGCCGCCGTTTAGCCTTATGGTACACTGTTGTCACTGCCATACTACTGCTCTTTCTCGCTACGGGAATGTATTTTTATGTGCGCCATACCTTAGTGGATCGCATTGATGATACCCTCAAACACATCATTGAGGTGGTAAATCGTTCCCTCGTGATCGAATCGATTCCCCCGAACCAAGGACGTTATCGCGTCGATCCCCTCGCAAGTTTTCCCAGTCAGGGTAAATCCGTGGAGGACGATCATATAGATTTGGAATGGTTCGATCCCCAAGGTAATCTAGTTTGGTCAACTCTGGCTGAATCCTTAGATATTCCCCTCCATCCCCACCGTCAAGGGGAAACTATTCGCTTATCCGATGATCGTCTGCTGCGACAAATAACCGAAAGGGTGGAAATCGATCATCATGTTTTGGGATATCTGCGGGTAAGTCATCCTTGGTTTGAGGTGACAAAACCAATTAGACAGCTATTATTGGATTTAATCGTCGGAATTTGCCTGATGATTGCCAGTGTCGCTGGGATTGGTTGGTTTTTGTCCGGTTTAGCCATTCAACCAGTAAAAGAGTCCTATCAGAGTTTAAAACAATTTACCGCCGATGCTTCCCATGAATTACGCAATCCGATCGCCACTATCCAAACTAACGTGCAAATGGCGATCGCTTATCCCCAAACTGGCGATCAACGCTTGCAGGTGATCGAGCGTTTAACGGAAAGATTGGGCAATTTAGTCAATGATCTGCTTTTTTTAGCCCGTTCTGATAGTGGCATCGTCCAACCGATCGAGCAAGCTGTACCTTTGGATGCTTTATTGATGGAAGTGGTGGAAGAACAGCGTTTAATCGCCGATAAGCAGGGAATTTGCCTCTCTTTGTCGATTGTGGAACCGAACCAAGAGGATTTTTCCTACAGCGATGAAATGTTTACTATGGAGGGAGATTGGGATCAATTAGCACGTTTATTCACAAATTTAATCTCTAATGCCCTAAAACACGCTTTTTTGCCCGAATCTGAGCCTAAAAATGTAGCAGTGGAGTTGGAAAAAAGTAAACGTGATCGACAATCGGTGTTACTGGTGCGCGTCAAAGATAACGGAATCGGTATTCCCGAGGCTGCTTTGTCCCATATTTTCGATCGCTTTTATCGTCTCGATCCCGCACGACAAAATTCTGCCACTTCTGGGGGAACAGGATTAGGATTAGCGATCGCTTTAGCGATTACCCTCAGTCATCATGGACAAATTAGCGTCGAAAGTCAGATCGATCGAGGAACAATCTTCACCGTCACCCTACCGAAAAGCCATCAACGGGAGAAAAAAACCGAAAAGTCAGAAGCTTAACACCTCTGACTTTTTTTATACCCCCAAGGGAATTCGAATCCCTGTCGCCTCCGTGAAAGGGAGGTGTCCTAGGCCACTAGACGATGGGGGCTTGGATTTCAGACCTTTTTAAATATAACAATAATCTTTCTGGGAGTCAAGGGTTTTGACCAAAATTTTTTTTATCCCGTCCTTGCACAATAGGATAGTCTAAATGAAGATGTTATCGCCCAAAATCCATGGCTGCCGATCCCTATAAAAGCCGACTGTTCAACCTGATCAACCGTCGTTTGATCCGTCTGAAAGATAACCTCAGCCGCGTCTCCCGTCGCGGTCAAAACGCGATCGCTATTGCCCTGCAAATAGCCCTCTATCCCGTCTATTTGCTGGTACAATCCCTGCGGGTGACGGCTAATCAATTGGGGAACAGTCTCCAGAAACAATTATCACCCCCCGGCAAGGATGGAACCGATGCGATCGCGGAATTTCTCCAGAGCTTATCCGACCAAGAAACGGCATTTATTGGCATAGCAGCCGATCTAGAGGATCAAGCTTTAGTTTTCGTCACTAACGATCACCAGACCGTTAAAATCACCGATAATCAAACCCAAAGACAAATAGAAAAACAAATTAGAACGGCACTGGCTAACTACGCCCTCGAAAAACGGAAAATTAAGCGATTAAATCCTCAATATCCGCCTTTATTACCGAATTTTACCGACAAAAATCCTGTCTTGCCTCCGATCCGTTGGTTTTGGAACCTACTACGCTGGGAACAACAGGGACAAATAGCGATCGCCATAGATCTATTCCAAGAATCCCATCTCGTCAAAACCCCGACACCACTCTCCTTACCACTGCCTAATTTAAATTCTCAAGGGATTTTGGAAGTCATTGACGAAAAATTAGCGATTTTCGAGACTAAATTTCTGGCTATCTCCCCCGCAATCCCAGGCAGTTTGAGCCACACCTCTAAACCCCCTTCTGATCTCGTTAACCAGTCCCCGAATCTGGAGAAAAATTCCTCCTATCTCTGGCGACTTTATTGGTTAATTTATGCGGCGATCGAGCATTTCTGGGCAAAAGAAAAGAACAATTTAGAATATAGTGCCGATTCACCCGCTTTATCGGCAAAATATCCCTTAAGTCTTCCTAATTCTCTGCTGATCACCTTCAAGCAACGTCTCCAGGATTGGCTAGAAAAACAAACCCAAGCGGATCCCTTCACGATCGGCAAACTCATCCAAGCGGCGATCGATCACTTCTTTTCCTCTCGCCAATCCCTGACATTTTCCGCCGTCAGCGAGCAAAATTGGCTAGAATCCGCCGATATATCGGCTATTTCTCCCCAAGACTCCGAAAAACCCCGCCTTAACCCCGCTAATTCCCTTAGCCAGTCCCCAGGCACACCAGCCGAGCCTCTTAGCACAAAAAAAGCTTTTAGTCAAGAAAAACAAAATAAATCTTTACAAAAAATCCCCCCGGCCGCTGCTGAAATTACTGCCAGAGAATCTCCCCCCGCCACCCAATTAGATGCCCGCTATGCTAAGGAGATAATTCAACCAATTAACGAAGAATGGTTAGAAACCGAATCAACCCCCGTCGGCTACGTTAAACACCCCTTAGAACGGATTTTAGAGGGATTAGATGCGATTATTTTATGGGTAGAGGAATTAGTCATTAAAATTTGGCGTTGGTTGCGGTATGATCGACGCATTTCTAAATTACTCAAACGCAAACGCTAAATCGAGCGGTTTTGGGTATAGTCGCTCGGGTAGTCTTTCTGTTGTGAGAAACTTGAGACTATCTTTAGGGACTTATACCAATTTTCTAAACTAGCGGCAGAGATGGCTAGTTAAAAAAGGCACTCAACTGACCGATATTATCGTATGGGAATGCACCACCGTTTTATTTCTTTTGATAGTCCCTTCGATTAGTCCCAAACCCTATCAAACACCGAACCCAACTTTTTGGCAAAAAGTAACCAGAAAACTCGGCTTAGGAAAATAATAATTAGGAGTGAATAATCAGTTTTCAGGTTATTAAAGACTGATTATTTATTGCCCCTTTTGCCTATTGCCTATTGCCTATTGCCTGTCCTGATATGTAGCTTATACTCAATGGATTTAGTACCAGTTATCTTAAGGGTGAGTTAGGAAGTCTCTGGTTTTAGGGAACAGGGAACATTAGCCAGTCGTCTGGGGATGATAGCAAATTAGGTTACATTTTATCTGTAGAAGAAACGCTGTAACCTAATTCCGATGATGGCTGTACTTTCTGACCTATTTTTGGTTCCGTCCCTGCCAACAATCTTTTAATATTACCCTGATGACGAACAATCACATAGATTCCCCCCATCAAACTAAATAAAATATAGGGGAGAGGTTGACCCAAAATAACCATTAAAATATTCACCACCAGCGCCCCGATAATCGAACCTAAAGAAACAATCCGGAAAAGTGCGAGCATAACTAAAAAACTCGCCAAAGTTCCGCAAGCCACTAGGGGATTCATCACTAATAAAACCCCTAAACTGGTGGCGACGGATTTACCACCACTAAAATTCAAGAAAATCGATTTACTATGACCGATGATTGCCCCCAATGATGCCCCGATAATTAACCAGTAATACCAACTTTCTGGGAGAGGATTGACATCAATAAAATATAGCCCGCGTACCAGGGCCACCGCCGCCATTCCTTTTAACATATCAATTAATAACACCATCGCCCCGGCAGATTTTCCCAGAGTTCTTAGCACATTGGTGGCTCCAGTGGAACCGGAACCATAGTCACGAATATCGATACCTTTGCTGTATTTACCGATTAAATAACCCGTGGGAATTGAACCGAGCAGATAGGATAAAAGTAAGATACCAAGACTGATAAGAATCGGAATAAGCATAAATTAAGCTGTTCGTAATTTAAATTGCTTGTTGAGACGAGGCAAGAGGGAAAAGGCAAAAGGCAACAGTAAAGGGATTGGGGGAGGTTCGGCTAATCTAAGAATAAGCGGGTTAAATGCGTCTTAGCTTAAACCCAATTTTTAGCAAGAGCGAGCGCCGTTATCAGTGTATCAGCCCGAAGACAAAAACCACTCACAGGGAACCATAGACGGGAATTGCCGCCCCGCGCAAGTCTTTCGCCCCTTCCCCCGCTAGAAAACAGATCACCTCGGCTAGAGATTGGGGACTTACCCAGTCCTTGGCATTTGCCTCTCCCATCGCTTCCCGGTTGCCCGGAGTGTCGATAACACTTGGCAAAACCACGTTAGCAGTAATATTAGTCTGTTTGGTTTCTTCTGCGATCGCTTGGGTTAAAGCCACTACCGCCGCTTTCGAGGCACAATAGGCGGCCAAATTTGCCCCCGGTTGTACGGCACCACGAGAACCGATAGTGACGATACGACCATAATTATGAAGTTTCATCGAGCGTAAACAGTGTTTACACAGTAAAAAAGTGCTATGGAGGTTTAAATCGAACATTTTTAGCCAATCTTCATAGCTAAACTCCTCCGTCGCCCCCATGGTAAAACCCCCGACTAGATGAATTAAAACATCGACCCGACCGAGATCATCAATTAATCTAGCCACGGCAGTTTCTTGGGTTAAATCCACCCTGACAAAGCGAATACGCTCAAATTCCGCCGCACTCAGCCGAGATTTCAGACGAGCTACCTCCCTTTCCTCCCGATAGGTCATGGTTAGATGACCGCCATGGTGTAAAACCGCCGGAGTGACTCCTAAACCCAGTCCTCCCGTACCGCCGGTCAGCAATACCCGTTTATCTTTCATATTGATTGATAGATAGTCGATCGCTCCAATTATAGATGATTTAACCCGGCAATTGGGCAATATTACCGCCTTTCTCGCCAGACTAGGATTCCTTCATCGCTTGTTTTTTCTCCGCCTTCAGGTCGCGACTGCTGGCGGCGGCAATTTCCGCATCCATCAGAGTGCGTCCGGTGGCCGCTAGATAGACATCATCGAGACTAGGACGGGATTGGGCCATGCTAAACACGGGTAATCCCGATTCGGCTAGGGTTTGTTCAATTTTGCTTAAAGGATTGCTATTGGCCGTGACGATAAGATTAAGGGAGTTACCCTGGGCGGTATTGACGATCACCTCCTCGACAAAAGGCAGACGGGATAATAACTCTTTCGCTTTTAGGGCCTCTTCCTCTGGGGAAAATTCTCGCACTTTTAGGGTAATGCGATCGCCACCCAGTTGCTCCTTCAGTTGTGAGGGGGTACCGCGAGCGATGACGATACCATTGTCGATAATTGCCAAGTTATCGGCCAAGGCGTCAATTTCTTCGAGATAATGGCTGGTAATTAATACACTGGTTCCAGCCGCCCGCAATTGTCGCAGAAAATCCCAGACAATCAAACGACTTTCGATATCGAGTCCCACAGTCGGTTCATCCAGCACCAAAACTTCTGGCTGATGCAGTAATCCCGCCGCTAAATCCAGCCGTTTTTTGATGCCGCCGGAATAGGTTCCTGTTTTTTTGTCGGCGTATTCCTCTAATCCTAAAAGATTTATTAATTCTTTGATGCGCTCTCTTGACTTTTGAGCAGGAATGTGATAGATAGCCGCTTGTAGTTGCAACAGTTCCCGGCCCGTGAGCATTTTATCAAGGGCGACTTCTTGGGCAACGTAACCCAGGCGTTTACGGGCGGATTTGGGGTTATTCAGGGCATCGACACCCCCCACCTCGATTTTGCCGCCATCGGGTTTAGCAAGGGTACAAAGACAGCGAATCGTGGTGGTTTTCCCCGCACCATTGGGACCGAGTAAACCGAAGATTTCTGCCGCTGCCACGGTAAAGGAGATATCTTTAACCGCTGCTGTCTGACCGTAGGATTTTTTTAAGTTTTCGATCGCCACCGCAAGGGTCATAAGCTGATTTTCGCCCACTTGAGCGAGACAATTTTTTTGTTAACTTTCTCGGTCTATTTTAACCCAGATTCCCCACTTGAAAATCTGGTATTGTAGATTTGATCTACTCACTGCGCTCTCTGCGGCGGTAATGACTGGCAGCTCAAAGGTTGAGAAGGTGGCACTCGTTGGCAATCCCCACTGATTGCCGATTGTTGGGCCAGGGTTTCCAGTTTAGTCTCAACGACAAGGTGTAAAAAATGGCGGTCCGTTGCATCTTCAATTACCGTAACCGATCAAGGTTCCGATTTTTAACCACAATTTTTCGATAAATTCTCCTTTTTAGCGAAGTTTTTTGTCTCTCGACTGGCAAAATATTCAGCCAGTTTTAAGTAGCTGGTTATAATTAAATTAAAAATGGATTTTAGGTTCGATCCCTCCTGCCCCCCTTGATAAGGGGGGTGCCGATAGGCGGGTGGATCCCCCTTAATAAGGGGGGCATCTGATAATTTTTAACGCCTACCTACTTAAGCCGGTAGATACTGGTGTTTGTTAGGGAGAGTCAGGAATTTTTTACCTAGATTTTTTAACAGTTCCCGAACCATCAACTCCGAGTGCCTTAATACTGTTCGGGTCAATTTTATTAACTCGACCGAGTAGTAAAAATTCAACTCAATCGGTTTTGTAGAGAGCCAACTTATCTCCAAAACCGCGCTAGATCGAGATCGGCTTTGTTGAAATGGAAAACAGGGATTATTCCCTAAAAAACTAGCAACTTTTTTGACTATAATAACGACAAGATTATCGGTATAGTTTTAAACTATCCTAGGATAAGCCCTATCTCGATCGCAGTATATATTTATGAAATTTAGTGAAATTGCCCAAAAATTAAGCCCTTTAGTCTCTGCTCACAGTTTAACTGCCTATCCCGACAGAAATCCCCAAATTAAAGCCATAACTCCCATCGAAACCGCCCTAGTCGATACCATTAGCTATATCGAAGGGGGAAAATTTGCTTCCTTTGTCGCCAAAACTGACGCTACTGCCCTAATTCTGCCCCTGGATAGCAATTTACAACAACAGGCCGACGAACGCGGCATCGCTTGGTTAGCTAGTGCCAATCCCCGACTTTTATTCGCCCACGCCATCAAATTATTCTATCAACCCTTTCAGCCCCAACCCTACATTCACGCCACCGCCGTGGTGCATCCATCGGCTAAAATCGGCCATAAAGTCGCCATCGGGGCCCATGCGGTGGTGGAAGCGAATGTCATCCTCGGTGATGGCGTGTGCATTCATCCTAACGCCGTTATTTACCCCGGGGTGCATATTGGTGATCGCACAATTCTCCACGCGAACTGTACTATCCATGAACGGGTACAAATCGGCAATGATTGCGTTATCCACAGTGGCGCTGTTATCGGTGCCGAGGGCTTCGGTTTTGTGCCGGTTCCCGAAGGCTGGTTTAAGATGGAACAATCGGGTATCGTGGTCTTAGAAGATGGCGTAGAAATTGGCTGTAATAGCGCCGTGGATCGTCCGGCAGTGGGAGAAACCCGCATCGGTAGCCAGACTAAGATCGATAATCTCGTCCATATTGCCCATAATTGCCAAATTGGCCAAGCTTGCGCCCTAGCAGGACAGGTGGGCATGGCAGGAGGCGTAAAAGTGGGCAATCGCGTTATTTTAGCGGGACAGGTGGGCATTGCCAATCAAGCAGTGATCGGGGACGGTGCGATCGCAACAGCCCAAGCTGGCATTCACAACGATATCGGGGCAGGAGAAGTGGTTTCTGGCTCTCCCGCTATCCCCCATAAGCTATTCCTCAAGGTAGCAGCCGCTTACAAGCGTTTACCCGAAATCTATCAAGCGGTTAAGCAGTTGAAAAAATAGCCCTATTCAGGGGACAGGAGGCAGGAGGCAGGAGATTATTTTTATTTATTCTCCCTTCTCCCTTCTCCCCACACCCCACACCCCACACCCCACACCCCACACCCCCATCTCCCCACTGATAACTGATAACTGATAACTGATAACTGAATCAAAGTGACTCGCAAAAGCAAGGGCGCTATCGCCGCAGGACATCCAAAAACTGCCGAAGCTGGACAATTAATCTTAGAAATGGGCGGCAATGCCTTCGATGGGATTGTTGGCTCGATTTTAGCGGCTTTCGTGGTCGAATTTACCCTCGCTTCGGCGGGGGGCGGCGGTTTTTTACTAGCACATACCAAAGAAAAAGTCAATACCCTTTTTGATTTTTTTTGTCAAACTCCCAAATCTAAAAAACCCTTGACAAATATCGACTTTTACCCAGTGGCGATCGATTTTGGTGGTGCTAGTCAAGATTTTCACATTGGCCGAGGTGCGATCGCGACTCCGGGGGCGTTACGGGGATTGGAAATAGTGCAGAAAAAACTAGGAAAATTACCCTTTGCCGTGGTAGCGGAGCCAGCGATCGAATATGCTCGTCAAGGCTACATTTTGAGCCAATATAACGGCTTTTGCCTGGGTTTACTATCTTCGATCCTGCTCAAAGATCGAGAGGGCTTAAAAGTCTATGCCCCGCAAGGAAAACTCCTCCAAGCTGGCGATCGCTGTGTGATGAGGGATTTTGCCAATAGCTTAGAGGAATTAAGCAAAAAAGGCGTAAAAGACTTTTATGAGGGAGAAATCGCCCACCAAATCGCCAAGGATATGCAGGACGGCGGTTATCTTACCCTAGAGGATTTAAATCATTACCAAGTCCTTGAGAGAAAACCCCTAAAAACCGAATATCGGGGGTACGAAATACTGACCAATCCGCCTCCTAGTTCTGGAGGAATTCTCCTGGCTTTTGCCCTAAAATTACTGGAAACAGTCAATTTATCGGCTTTAGAGCCTCTAGGAGCCAAACATCTGCAAATTTTAACGGAAGTGATGGCCTTAACCAATCAAGCTCGCGCCCAAGGCTACGATAATTTTATCCATCAGGAGGGAATCGAAGATAAGTTCCTCTCACCAGAATTTTTAGGCAAATATGCCAATAAATGGGGCAGTACCACCCATATTAGTGTTATCGATGGGGAAGGTAACGCCGCCAGTGCCACCTTTTCCAACGGCGAAGGATCAGCTTATACCGTGCCGGGGACGGGAATTATGCTCAATAATATGATCGGGGAAGCGGACTTAAATCCCTTTGGTTTTCACAATTGGCCTGTTGATCGTCGTTTATCCTCAATGATGTCGCCGACAATGATTTTAGAGGAAGGAAAGCCGCGATTTGTTCTCGGTTCTGGGGGTTCCAATCGCATTCGCACCGCTATTTTGCAGGTTATTAGCAATTTAATCGATTTTCGGCAATCTTTAGCCGATGCGATCGCTGCTTCGCGCATACATTGGGAAAATCAACAATTAGGAATTGAACCCCTAGAAGATCGGGAAAATCTGCTCGAAAATCTGGTTTTACCCGCAAATACTCAAGTATCCCGGTGGCAAGAACAAAATATGTTTTTTGGGGGTGTGCATGGGGTGGCAGTGAATGAGCGGGGGGAGTTAACCGCTACGGGCGATCCGCGTCGGGAGGGAGTAGGATTAGTGATTAGGGATTTTTAGGTAATGGGTACAACTTGCAGGCGTAACCCAAGTGCTTGCAAAACCTTAAGAACTGTAGCAAACTCTGGATTACCCTGATTCGACAAAGATTTGTAGAGACTCTCCCGTCCCAAACCCGTCTCACGAGCAATACGAGTCATCCCTTGAGAACGGGCAATATCCCCTAATGCTGCCACTACTAAGCTAGGATCGCCATCTTCGAGGGCAGCTTCAAGATAAGCGGCGATATCTTCTTTTGTTTTCAAATGATCTGCTGCATCCCAAGGATAAGTCTGAATTGTAGCCATAGAGAACCTCCTATAAGTCTTGGGCTAAATCTAATGCTGTTTTGATGTCCCGTTCAAAATCAATCGAATCTTATTTTAGCCGGTGCTTAAAAGACGGTGGCTTTCATACTCCCGTGTTACTATCGGTAATTAGTAATCGGCCAACATAGTGGTGTGAGCTTGTTTACTTCTTATCGTTTACTGTTTACTTTTGAGATACTCATGTTGCTCTTGCGTTATGGTATTACCGTGAGTGCGGTGCTTGGGTTGATTTTCTTGGCTGAATCCTCGGTTAAGGCACAAACTCAGTCCGCTGCCGATTTATTGAAGAAACCCCAACCTATTGTCAATCCAGTTTCTCAATTACCTGGTCCATCGGCGGCACCGGCAACCACGGAAGCGGATCCCAAAGCCCCTAATTATCTTAATCCTAGTGGCAATCCCCTAATTTTTCCCACCAAACCGGATGAGGTGGGAATTAGGGTAGTACAACCGATCACCTTAAATCAAGCGATCGAATTAGCTTTAAAAAATAATCAGACCTTACAGACAGCCCGGGTAGATTTAGAAATCGCTCGCGCCCAATTAAAGGAACAACAGGCGGCTTTATTACCGGCAGCCCAAGCGGAAACCAGTCTCACTCAAGATCAATCAGCCGCTGCCCAAAGACAGAATAATTTGGCTCGTCAACAGGGAAGGCCACCACTTAACCCTGAAGATAGTACCAACTTTCAGGGTAGTGTTCGCATTGTCTATGGGGTTTATACAGGGGGTGAACGGTCAGCCCAGATCAAAAGGGCCGAAAAAGTCATCCGGCAAAGGGAATTAGAGGTGGAACGAGTCTCGGAACAAACTCGTTTTGATGCTACCGATGCCTATTATGAATTACAGAGGGGTGACGCTCAGGTAGCGATCGCCCAAGCCTCGATCGAAGATGCTAGTCAAAGTTTGCGCGATGCTCAATTATTGGAACAAGCGGGACTAGGAACCCGATTTGCTGTCCTACAGGCGGAAGTTGACCTCGCTAACGCTAACCAAGACTTAACCCGGGCGATTTCTACCCAGCGTATTTCCCGACGGCGACTGGCACAGATATTGAGTGTCGGTCAGCACATCGAGTTAACCGCTGCCGATGAGATTCGCGAGGCGGGAACTTGGGGCTTAAGTCTTGATGATAGTATCGTTTTGGCCTATAAAAATCGCGCGGAATTAGAACAACAACTCTTACAGAGGGAAATTAACGCAGAAGACCGCTCGATCGCTATTTCGGCGGTGATTCCCCAGGTGGACCTTTTGGGCGAGTATAATGTCCTCAACGATCTCAGTGATGAAGCTGGTTTTGGCGATGGTTTTAGCGTCGGCGGCCGGATTCGTTGGACTTTCTTTGATGGTGGTCGTGCTTTTGCTCGCGCCCGTCAAGCGGAAAGAAATATCGATCGCGCCGATACGGAATTCTCCCTCCGTCGCAATGAAATTCGCCTTCAGGTGGAGGAATCTTACTATAATTTGATTTCTAACCAAGAAAACATTAAAACTTCGCAAAAAAGCATTGAATCGGCCACGGAAAGTCTGCGATTAGCCCGTTTACGCTTTCAGGCCGGTGTGGGAACCCAAACGGACGTGATCAACTCCCAACGGGATTTAACCGATGCCAGAAGTCGTTATCTACAGGCGATCGTTGATTACAATAGATCCCTGAATAGTCTCCAGCGATCGATTAGTAATTTACCAGACAATCGTTTGTTTGAAGTGCGTTAATTGTGGGATTTATCGAGGTGTGGTGTGGGGGGAGATTTGCCTATCTCCCCTATTTTAAGGAGTTTCGATAGATCACTGGGTTAGGCGATCGTTCCCGTCAAGGGGGAACTAGGACTAGCATAGGACTTAATCGGCATTCTTCCCGCTAAATAGGCTAAACGTCCCGCTTTTGCTGCCATTGCCATGGCTTGGGCCATCATAGCTGGATTGGCCGCCATAGCGATCGCACTGTTAATTAATAAAGCATCGGCCCCCATTTCCATAGCCCGGGCCGCTTCTGAGGGTGTACCGATCCCGGCATCGACCACCACGGGAATTTTGGCCGATTCGATGATAATCGCGATATTTGCCTCATTTTTCAGGCCCTGTCCCGACCCAATCGGCGATCCTAGGGGCATAACCGTGGCGCAGCCAGCTTCCTCTAAACGTTTGGCCAAGAGAGGATCGGCGTTAATATAGGGCAGTACGGCAAAACCTTCTTTAACTAATTGTTCCGCCGCTTGCAAAGTTCCGATCGGATCGGGTAATAAATATTTAGGATCGGGAATAACTTCGAGTTTAATAAAGTTATTGTCTTCCTGTCCCAATAATTTGGCCATTTCTCGCCCTAAACGGGCCACCCGAATCGCTTCTTCGGCCGTTTGACAACCGGCAGTGTTGGGCAACATCCAAATTTTAGACCAATCGATCGCCTCTGCTAATCCCTCATGGCCGGGCTTGCCCTGAGCCAAGTCGAAGGGTGCGTTCGTTTGTACTCGTCTAACGGCAACGGTGACAATCTGACATTCACTGGCACTAATACTTTCCTGCATAGTCGTCAGATTGGCATATTTGCCAGTCCCAGTCATCAAGCGGGAGTGAAAGGTTTTCCCGGCAATGGTGAGGCGATCATTCTGGGGCGATAAAAGTGCTTGGGGTTTATTCTCAATAATAGTTAAGGACATAGGTGGAATAGTAACGGGTGATGGTTGATTAAAGCGATCGCAGCTAAAATGGGTCAAAATGGGATTAACTTTGTCATTAATCACCAGGTCAGCAATCAAGGAAGCAGTGACAGGAGCGAGTAAAATGCCGTTACGATAGTGACCCGTGGCTAAAATCAGGTTATCACAGCTACTGCGGCCTAAAATGGGCAATTCATCCGGTGTACCCGGGCGGAATCCCCACCACATTTCCTCGATTTCCCAGTCAGCTAAAGGGGGATAGAGACGGGTAGCACGCGCAAAAAGGGTTTGCAATCCTTGGGGTGTATTGCCAGTTTGCCAGGCGACTTTTTCAGAAGTGGCCCCGATAATTAAACGACCATGGCGACGGGGAACCAGATAGGTTTGGGGACCGAATAAAACCCTAGTTAAGGTCTGGTTAGGAGGCATTTTTACCGCGGCCATTTGACCTTTGACGGGATGGATAGGGAGGGGTAATAGTTGACTGGCCCAAGATCCCGTCGCTAAAATATAAATTTTTGCTTCTAATTCCCCAATTGAGGTATAAATACTCTTGACTTTTCCCTGCTTTTGTTGTATGGCGTGGACTTCTACCCCTTGGCGAATTTCTACCCCTAAATTTTCGGCCGCTTGTTGCAGCCCAGTCACTAGCTGCCGGTTGTCCACTTGTCCATCGTCGGGATACCACCAACCACCGACCACATCTTTACCTAGTCCGGGTTGGTAGAGATGAACTGCATTGCTGTCTAACCAAATTTTATTAACTTCCTCGGTAGTAACGGGCTGATCTAGCTCGTAAACGGGAGCAAGAATACCACAGGGATAGTAACCGCTGTTTATTCCCGTTAAATCCTCGATTTTGCGGCTCCACTCTGGATATAGCCAGCGCGATTGTAAACAAAGATCGAGAAACGGACCCGCGGGAATCCCTTCTGCATGGGGGGCCAACATTCCCGCAGCCGCACGACTAGCGGCCTGAGCTATATCTCGAACTAGGAGGGTAACTTTTGCCCCGCGCAATTGCAAATCGACGGCGATCGCTAATCCGATGATACCACCGCCCAGGATCAAAATTTCGCTAGTTGAGTTCATAAAAGTCTCTGGCACCGAAAAGAATTACTGGAATGACAAGCAATTAGAAGTTAAAACAAGAAAGACGCAGTAAAATAGCATATATATTTTTTTATCCCAATTAATCATAATTTTTAGCTTGATTGACTGCTAAACTCGCAATTAGTGGGCCGAGAGGGGGAAGAAGTGAGGCTACTGGCATAATTTAAGCTTAAGATGATTTGTAGTCAATCTTTTCTAAGCTTCCCTTTTTCTTTAGAGCTTATGACTTCCCCTGCTGTCGATCGAGTTTATCAAGGTCAATTCGGAGAGTTTACGATTACGGATAGCGATCGCCTAGGCGTGCGTCTCTACCGTCTGGGGTTAAATTTAGCGGCTTTTAGTTTCGCTGTCGCTACAATTATAGTTCTCACCGGACTGCAATTACTGCCCCTGACTAACCTTTTATACATTGGTTTTTGTCTGGGGTTAGGCATCAGTTTATTGACTATCCATATATATTTAATTCCCCTCCATCGTCTCCTGCAAGTTTTTTGGCTAATCGGGGCGATTACTTCCCTAATTTTCAGCCTCTATTCTCACCTTTCTCTCCTAGAATTTGTCTATAACCATCCGCTGAGTTTATTCGGTGTGGGCTTTATTTTTGCTAGTCTCACGGGGATTTATTTCAAAGAAGCTTTTTGTTTTAATCGTCTAGAAACCAAGTTTTTAACCCCTCTAGTTCCCACCCTTTTACTCGGTCATCTTTTGGGGATATTGCCCTTAAATTGGGAGAAGGGGCTATTAATTCTCTGGGCGACTTTATTCGTTATCTTTGCTCTGAGAAAATTAAGCCAACCTCTCCCCAACGATATCGGTGATAAATCGGTCTTTGAACATCTTAATCACTGATAACTGATAACTGTTACCTATCTGGAGTCCTCGATGGTAGCCGGATTAGCAGTATTGGGAGTCTTGCTGGTGAACATTTGTATCAGACTAAAACCGACAAAAGCGAGTAAAGCTATGCCACCAATAGCAGTAACAATTTTACCCACGAGATTTTCTGTGCGGGGTTGTTCGGGGGCATCCTCGTTGGGATCCTCCGAATGGGCAAAACGATTGTAGAGGAAATCGAGGGCTTCATTGCGGAGTTCGTAGTAACGGGGATCCTCGGTGATTTGGGAACGAACCCGGGGACGAGCAAAAGGCATCTTTAACACCTCACCGATTTTAGCACTTGGGCCGTTGGTCATCATCACCAAGCGATCGCACAAGAACAAAGCCTCATCGATATCGTGGGTAATCATCAACACGGTTAACTGGTGTTCTTGCCAGATTTTCAGCAATTCTTCCTGTAATTCCTCTTTAGTAATCGCATCTAAGGCCCCAAAGGGTTCATCGAGGATGAGGACTTGGGGACGAATGGCCAGGGCGCGGGCGATCGCAACCCGTTGTTTCATGCCTCCCGATAATTGGGGGGGCTTTTTCTGGGCTGCTTCTGTCAATCCCACTAAGGATAGATTTTCTTCCACGATCTTCACCTTCTCAGCATGAGATTTTTCGGGATAAACGGAATTAACCCCGATATAAACGTTCTCAAAGGCAGTTTTCCAGGGCAAAAGCGAATAATTTTGGAATACCATCATCCGGTCCGGTCCCGGTTCCTTAACCTCTTTATCCTGTAGCAGCACTTGCCCACGACTAGGAGAAGAAAACCCCGCCACCATATTTAAAAGGGTCGATTTACCGCAGCCGGAGTGACCGATAATGCAGACAAATTCCCCCTCATTGACTTGCAGCTCCACACCGTCTAAAACGGTGTAAACCCCTTCGGGGGAGGGGTATTCTTTGGCAACATTACTAACTAATAAAAAAGGCTGGGTAGTGGTGCTGGAATTCACGGTCTTATCGGTAAAAGTTTGCATATTCGTCCTAGATTTATTTTAAGGTGGGCAAAGCCCACCACAATCATTAATTAGCGACGGGATCATCGAGGAGAACTTCTGAGACGCGATAATCGCGACGGATCGAGAAACGTTCCAGATAGCCGATCGGATCGTCAGGACTGAAAATAAGATGATCAAAGAGGGCGAAACTGTGGCGATCGGGTTCCAAATCGGGAAGGCCCAGGGACCGGCAAGCTTCACCAAACAGATCGGGACGACGGACGCGTTCAATCACTTCCACCCAGTTGCGGGGGAACGGTGCGTAACCCCAACGGGCAAGCTGAGTTAGGGTCCATAGGGCCTCACTGCGGCCTGGACAGTTAGCTTGATCGACGTAAAACTGATTAAATCGGAATAGGGGTTCGGGGGCAGTTCCTAAACCGCGATCGTAACCATCGAGGAAACCGGGGCGGATAATTGCGCTATCCACACCCACATACTGGGGCTGACTGAGAATATTAACGATATGTTCTCGATTACGCTGATCATCGCAGTATTCGCAGGCTTTAATTAAAGCTTTCACCATGGCGATATGGGTTTCGGGATGTTTCGCTGCCCAAGTTTCCTTAACCCCGAGGACTTTTTCCTGGTGTCCGGGCCAAATATCGAGATCGGTGGCGATAACGTAGCCTAATTTTTCGTGAACGGCGTAGGAGTTCCAGGGTTCCCCCACACAATAACCGTCGATCTTACCCGCTTTTAGTAGGGAAACCATTTGAGGCGGCGGAATTACGGCTAAATTGACATCACTATCGGGATCGATGCCGCCACTAGCTAACCAGTAGCGTAACAGCAGATTGTGCATGGAAGCGGGGTGAACCATGCCGAAAGTGGCGATTTGATCGGGACTTTGCTGGAGGGCCTCCTTTAAGTCCTCCAGTTTTTCTACCCCCAATTCCCTGTATTTATTGCTGAGGGTGATGGCGTTACCGTTGCGACTGAGTACCAAAGCACTAATCACGGGGACAGAGGGCTTATTTCCAGCCCCAATGGTCATGCTCAGGGGCATTCCCGCCACCATCTGGGCCGCATCGAGACGACCGGTGGCCACTCCTTGGGCGAGCGCTTTCCAGTTGGGTTCCCGTTGCAGGATAACATCCTCTAATCCTTCCTCGGCGAAGAAACCTTTCTCTTTGGCGATAATAATCGGGGCGCAATCGGTGAGGGGGATAAAACCGATGGTGGGATTGGTTTTCAGTCTGGTAGCTTGGCCGATCACTGTTACTGGTTCGGTGGGTTGGCCGACTTTCTTCGATCGCTTCTGTTGGTTGAGGAAATAAACGATCTCGTTACGGAGGGAGTAGTAACTGGGGTGGTTAACTACTTCTAAACGATGCCGGGGCCGGGGAATGGGAACATCGAGAATCTGACCGATATGGGCCTCCGGACCAGTGGTTAACATCACCACTCGATCGGATAGTAATAGGGCTTCATCCACATCGTGCGTGACCATGATACAGGTAACGTGGCTTTCCTCGACGATTTCCATCAAACGTTCCTGTAAATTGCCTCTGGTTAACGCATCCAGCGCCCCAAAGGGTTCATCGAGTAGGAGGACTTTCGGCCGTAGGGCTAGGGCGCGGGCGATCGCCACCCGTTGTTTCATGCCTCCCGATAATTCTCCCGGTCGTTTGTTGGCGGCATGGCGCAGGTGTACCATATCGATACTATGTTCGATGACACTTTTGCGTTCAGCAGCCGGTAGATGACGCAGCACGCGGTTAACTCCTAGGGCGATATTTTCCCGGACGGTTAACCAGGGCAGCAGCGAATAATTCTGGAACACCACCATGCGATCGGGGCCGGGGCCTTTAATTTCTCTTCCCTCTAAAATCACCCCTCCCACCGTCGGGCGATCGAGTCCAGCGACCATATTTAAGAGGGTGGATTTCCCGCAACCGGAGTGACCGATTAAAGAGATAAATTCCCCTTGAGTAACGCTGAGATCGATATTTTTTAGGGCGATATATTGACGGCCATCGGGGAGAGGGAAAACCTTATCAATGTGATCGACTTCAATAAATGCAGACATTTTCAGTTATCAGTTATCGGTTATCAGTTATCAGTTATCAGTTTCTGAAGGCAAGAGGCAAAAGAAAGAATCTGGCAATTCTCCTATCTAACAAGAAGGTTAGAAACTAGGTAGATCAAAGCTTTTAGCTTAACAAATTAGGTTTTAGATTCGACCCTTGTTATCGGGGGTGAGGTGGTTTGGGTGGCTAATAATTTAGTTTTGAACCTCACCCACTTTTATTTACTTGTAACAATTAAACTTATTTATTTTCTTCTGGTACAACTAATTTAGCGATGTAGGCCATGAGGCGATCGAGTAGGAAACCAACAATACCCACATAAATCAGAGCGAGAATAATTTCACTGATCATGGAACTATTCCAAGCATCCCAGATAAAGAAGCCAATTCCCACGCCACCGATCAGCATTTCTGCCGCTACAATCGCCAACCAAGATAAACCGATACCGATTCTTAATCCCGTGAAAACGTAGGGAACGGTGGCGGGAAAAAGAATATTGAAAAAATATTCAACTTTGGATAATTTTAGCACTCTAGAGACGTTTTTATAGTCTTGGGGAACCTGTTGTACTCCCACGGCTGTGTTAATAATAATTGGCCAAATTGCTGTAATAAAAATTACAAATATGGCACTAGGTTCGTTATTACGAAAAGCCGCTAGGGAGATGGGTAGCCAAGCTAGGGGGGGAACGGTACGCAGGATTTGGAAAATCGGATCGATCGCATCATAAATTAGGGCGCTACTACCGATTAAAATTCCCGCAGCGATGCCAACAATAGCGGCAAGGGTAAAACCGACGGCCACCCGTTGTAAACTGGCGAAAATTTGCCAGAATAACCCCACATCCGTGCCACCATTATTAAAAAAGGGATTAATAATTAATTCCCAGGTATCGCTAACCACTTTGGTGGGACTAGGGAGGGGGGCATCGGGACTAAAACAGAGTATTTGCCAGATGACGAGGAAAATTAATAAAGCAATCGCCGAAGTTGCTAGTTTGGGTAATTTTTTTTTGAGGTCTTTTACCCATTTTGTACCTTGAGAACGACGAGAAATAGAAACAGCCATAATCAGTTATCAGTTATCAGTTATCAGTTATCAGTTATCAGTGGTTGAGTGGTCAGTGGTTCAGTGATCAGCATCAGTGATCAGTTATCAGTTATTAATTACCAGCTATCAGAAAATCATCTTTAACTGTTGACTGGTTACTGATTACTGAACACTGATTTAAACCTTTTTAATCTTGAGAGATTTCAGGTAAGCTTGGGGATTTTCGGGATCAAATTTCACGCCATCAAAGAAAGTTTCCACACCGCGAGAGGTAGAGGTGGGAATTTGATCAGCCGGAACATTGAGGGCTGTGGCGGCTTCTCTCCAGATATCTTCCCGGTTAACCTTATCAACTAAAGCTTTGATGTCCGTATCGGCGGGAATATAGCCCCAACGGATGTCTTCAGTCACAAACCAAGTATCATGACTCTTGTAGGGATAGGAAGCGTTATCAGCCCAGAATTTCATGGCTACGGGGCTATTTTCGATTTTGCGACCATCACCGAAATCGATATTACCTTGCATTCTGCCCAAGATATCGGCGGGGTCAATTTTCAGCCATTCCCGTCCTGAAATAATCTCGCACATTTCCTTAACATTAGCGGGATCGTTGCACCATTGCTGCGCTTCTAGAACAGCCATAGTTAAAGCTTTTGCCGCTTTGGGATTTTTATCCACCCAATCGGCGCGTAAAGCAAAGGCTTTTTCGGGGTGATCCTTCCAGAATTCTCCGGTGATCAGGGCAGTGTACCCGAGGCCTTTGGAGACGATTTGGGCGTTCCACGGTTCGCCGACACAGAACGCGTCCATGGTGCCGACTTTCATATTGGCCACCATCTGCGGCGGGGGAACGACGATGAGGGAGATGTCATTATTGGGATCGATGCCGCCCGCAGATAGCCAGTAACGCATGAACAGGTCGTGGTTGCCCCCCGGAAAGGTGACGGCAGCTTTCATTTCTTTGCCGGCAGATTTCGCTTTGGTGAGGGTTTCTTTGAGTTTAGAACTGTCGAGGTCGAGTTTTAAATCCGCGTGGGATTTGGAGATCGATATCGCCTGACCGTTGGTATTCAAACGCGCCAGAATATACATTGGTACGGGCTGTTTGGTGATTTTGCCCAAGGTCATTAGGTAGGGCATGGGGCTGAGGATGTGGGATCCGTCGATACCGTTACCCGCCGAACCTAATTCGAGGTTATCCCGGGTTGCAGCCCAAGAGGCTTGTTTCATCACTTGCACATCGGGCATCCCGTGTTTAGCGAATAAACCTTTTTCCTTGGCGATAATTAAGGGGGCAGCGTCGGTGAGGGCAATAAAACCTAGTTTAGCGGTGGTGACTTCGGGAGTTTCTCCACTGGCAGCGGGGGAAGCGGCAGGACTGCCGGCCGGGGAGGGACTGGTCGCGGTATTATTGGGAGTGGCGCAACCGTGGAGAATTGCTGTTCCTACGGCAGTTGCCCCGGCAGTGAAGATAAATCTACGTCTAGAAAGTTTACTCATGGACTAAAAAATCGTGATTAGAAACTAAACAAAGGTGATGAAACGGTGAAAAATTCTCATTATTTCCCCTAACTGACTGCGGTGATAACCGAGAAAATTTCTTGAAAGTAACTGTTGATTCAGTAAGGAGGCTTTGACTATTCTTATCTCTTGATCGCTTTTGCTTCTCCATCTGGGGAGATTTAGCAGTAGTTTTTGTCTAAGAGATTTTTTCTAGAAGCATAACAGTTTTGAGGAGTGGATAGATAGATAGGGGCGGTTTTTGGTCATCTGGGCTAGAAAGATCAGTTTATTTCAGGGTTATTACCGAAGCAATTAACTTAAATTTACAGTCTTCAACAGGAAAATTCGTATAGATTGTTACAAAATATTGCCAGCCATGTAATAAAAGCATAAAAATTTGTCTGAAACGCATGGTAGAGCCATGGGGATTTTTAGCTATCTTGACTCAGTTATCGGATTTGAGTTTGCAGTTCAATGATTACCAGTTGGGTGCATCTCACATTTGTGAATCTCTCCCAGTTATGATGACCAGCAGAAGTTATTACGCCAATGGTAGAGGCCCATCGTGGTCAGTGAGTTTATCGAACTGCGTGCGCCCAAAATGTAATAAGCTGCCCTGGTATTTAAGTAGCTGGTTATAATTAAATTAAAAATGGATTTTAGGTTCGATCCCCCCTGCCCCCCTTGATAAGGGGGGTGCCGATCCCCCCTTAGTCCCCCCTTTAATCCCCCCTTAATAAGGGGGGCATCTGACAACTTTTAACG
>NZ_JADBTR010000153.1:0-14009 GCF_020246065.1 Microcystis sp. M144S2 | reverse complement strand
TTTTAACATCTCTTCTAAAACCGAAATAACTGAAGCATCATTGAGACATTGTCCAATATCTCCAGGGATATCGCCTAGTCGGTTTTCCAAAACTTTTTTCACAAAATCACGAGCATTTTCTAACGCTCCAATTTCCTTACCGCGTTCTATTCCTCGTAACTCCATATTACTCATTAAAGGCATGGTTCTTTCCTCCTCAAATTGTTTGATTTTACTTTCTAAACTTGACTGCAATTCAGTGGATAAAGTCATCATATTGTCGATGATTTCAAACAGTTTAATTATCTGTTCTCTCTCGAACTCCTTTTCATACAATCCCCTGATTAACCTCCACTTCCACTGTTCCCGTTCTGGCAGCTTCCCAGTAGTCGCTTTTGTTTTCAGGTGTGCCATGACTATTATAGCAAAAGGATTGCTACTTGTTTCTAGTTCTGTCCATCTTTCCTCATAGTCCAGTAATTTAACCGTTGGGAATTTGAGGCTGACTTCACAACCAGCGATAGTATAATTATAGGAATCTGGTCGCCAATTTACTCGTTCATCCCCTAAAATTGCCAGACTGATACCTGGTTTCTGATACAAATCAAAGGCCCGATAGTTATAAACATACATCCTCTGAGGGAAATTTTCTTCGTATTGGCTTTGAATTTCAATATGAATCAAAATCCAGACTTCTTCACCCCTGAGTAACCAAACTTTATAGAGTTTGTCAGCGAAACGTTTTTTTGTCTTTGCTGAAGCGGTAATCCGTTTGAGTTCTTTTTCCAGGGATTCGGGAATTTTTGTCCAATCAATCAATTGGTGAACTTCGGGAAAAAAGAAATGTAAAAACGCTTCAAAATACTCGGTTAATGCTTCTTTCCAGGGTTCATCATAATTGGCGGTTGTTGGGTTCATTTGAGTTGTTTGCTTACTCGTAGGCTGTGAAGCGCGATAGCGTAACGCACTGATTTAATAATAGAGGTGGTGGTGGGAATCTGGGGATTTTGTTGTAAAAAAGTGGATATTTGTTCGATTCCGTCTTGATTGGGAGAGAGAATAACGGTGGCGACTTCTGGAATTACCCCAGCTTGGAGACTTTGATAATCGCTAACACCAGCATCGAGGAAAACTACGGTAGCGGTTAAACGCTGATTTCTCACACTATCCACCCGATTAGCTTGACTCAAGCCATCAGATTGAGCAAAATTGAACAAAACATCGTCAATAGCAGGAAAGCTCGGCAACAGGGTAGAAGTCATGACATTGACCGCAAAGGTTTATTGCTAACAGTTTTAGCCCAACAATCCCCAATTTTTCAAGACTTCCATAACATAAATTAACATTATACAGAAAACGGGTTTCTCAAAGAAACCCGTTTTCTTCTTGAAAAAAACCATTTTCTCAGTTTCGTGGGTTGTTGCAAGATATGCAATCTGAACGACGTTCATAAATTGTATTTTTATTAGTTTATGGGACACAAACAATTCCTAATCCTGCCATTTGACGAATATGATCATCAAAAGCGAATAAGTAGCTGGTTATAATTAAATTAAAAATGGATTTTAGGTTCGATCCCCCCTGCCCCCCTTGATAAGGGGGGTGCCGATAGGCGGGGGGATCTGACAACTTTTAACGCCTACCTACTTACCTTAAATATTTGTAAACGATGAGCCATAACTAAAATAGAACAATCTGTGTAACTCCATTTTTTATCATTGTACTTACAGAAAGCTTCCCATATTGCCAGATCATCGCTATCTGACACATTGATATAACGATGATCTTCTCTTAGTATTTGACCCACTTGGATTGAGGATCGACTAGATACCTTGCTCCGAATCCAAGTAACAGTTTCATCGAATACCGATTCGAGAATAATCCAATTATTATGAGGATTTTCTAAGTAATATTTTTGAGCGCTTTCGTGATGAGTTTCAGATTTGACAAAAAAGGCAATTAAAGCAGACGTATCAACAATAATTTCTTTGTCCACAATTTTTAATAAATAATTTCATCGATGTTTTCAGCGTAGTTAGTTACAACTTGACCCCGATTATCTTGTCCGATAATATATTTAGGCTCAGGTTGGACAATTTCTAAACTTCCACAAAGTTCCCAAGTACGAGTCTTGGTAATATCTGGTAATTCAGCTTGAACATAATTTTCCAAAGCTTTGATAACAATCTCTTGAACCGAGGATTTTTGTTCTTGCAAACGAGATATTAATTCGTCGGGAATTTCGATCAATATTTGAGTCATTGATAAACCTTAGAGATTAACGTTGTTTTACTAACATTATAGCCTGTTTGTGAATTATAACCAAGAGACGCAAATACAATTACCTGAATCAGTTACCAAAAGGCTAACAACTGTTCACTGATTCAGGTGATTCGCCATAAGTCCAGAAAACGGGTTTCTGAAGATTGTCTCTCAATTACTCCCTCACAATGACAATTGTAGCGGGTCATGGCGAGAAGGCGATGGCCACAAGTCCAGAAAACGGGTTTCTTGAAGAAACCCGTTTTCTAGATATTAGGATAAGATTATTGGATTTTTGCCAAAGACTGCTTAAATTCTGCGAGAGAATTAGCAGTAGCTGCTAATTTTAGTAGCTCTTCTAAGATAGTAGGGTTAGTCATTTTAAGAAGTTGACATGATTTTTTCCTGAATAATAGGGTGAAAAGTAAACAATTAAGTCCCTAAAGAAGGCACCATCCAGACGGATTGAGTGCCGTCGAGGTCGTTATCTGGTCCAATCAGTGCCGGGTTGCGGTAGCCCGGGAGGACGGAGACAGCGAAAACCTCCTCCACGCCGCTATTGAACCAAAAAGTCGCCACCAGTTGACTGGTAGCCAGGTTGACAATAGCCAACCCGCACCGCAATTGATTACGTCGCTCATCCAGGGGTAAACCGCCAAAAATCGCAGTTTCCCGGATTTGGGACAACCCGACAAAGGCGTGACCTTCCCAACAGTCTAAACCCCGGGTAAAACCGGGCAATTCCGCCACGATTTCCGTGCTGCCAGTTTGGGGATGCCAACGGTTCAAGGTTCCATAACCGGAATTGAGAAAATAGAGATTACCCTGGTAAAGACGGGGAGAATGGGGCATAGCTAAACCCCGCAGAATCACCTCTCCCCTCGGCACATCAATTAAGCATCCCCCTTGGGCTTTATTCTCTCGCCAGAGGCTTTCCTCGTTGGTTTCCCCCAATGCCGTTACATAGGCGGGAGTGCCGCTATTTTCAGCCATAGCCAAGCCATTGAGGTGGCAGCGGTCTCCGGGGACCAACTCGGTAATAAAGGGCGGTTTCCACTGGGGGAGAAAACTCCAATTTCCTTCGATGGTTGCCAGACAGTTAAATAGGGTATTGACCACCCAAAGGCGATTACTGCCAAAGGCCAAATCATGACCCATAATCGGGCCGGTGAGGTGAGAGGAGCGAGCTAAAAAGGCGATATCCTGTTCCCCTTCCGGTTTAATCTGGGGGGCAATCTCTCGATTAGCGGGTAAATGCCAAATTGCCTGACGAGCGCCCACAGCAATTCCGGTAGCGGTTCGGGTTAAACCCATTGCTTGGTCAAAATGGGCGAAACTCACCCGCATTTGTCCTTGATAAGTGCCAATGCTGGCCACTCGTCCCGCTTGGTAGGTGGAAATCAACACCGACAAGTCAAGCTGGTTGAGTAATTCCGGCAGATTGAGGCTGTACTCATAATTGACCGGCACTGCTTGGCGCTGAGATGGACTCGCTGCTGGCTCTTGAGTATCTGAAAACTGGTTAGTCTTGGGCGGCAAGCTGTCCATAGAGTTTTTTGGGCATAGATTAGAGTCGATTGTGATAATTGATTATTGTTTATGGTTTGTTGACTAAGGGGTTCTAATTAATCCCCCCTTGCCCCCCTTAATAAGGTTTGATCCCCCCTTGCCCCCCTTAATAAGGTTTGATCCCCCCTTGCCCCCCTTAATAAGGGGGGTGGTGATGGGTTTCAGTTGGTATTAATGGGGTTCATTATAGACAAATTAATCAATATTATTTATAAAGTTTTCTTAACTTTTTTTGTATCAAATTTACTTGAACGGTAGTATTAAATACTTATGATTGAGTTTGTATAAAACACTTTTGCAATTTCAGCTTGTGTATAAAGTTTTATGCACAGATTCAACATTTCTGGTCACTAAGCCACAGCAAATCCCGTATATTTGCGTATTTTAGGATAACGAAAACCCAGGACTATATCTTCTTTGGGAATACCTGCCTCCATCAAATCAGTAGCTATGCCTTCCTCCGTTTCATCACATTGAATCCAGACTTTATCGACAACCAAGCTAAGGTGAATTGGTGTTGCATGGAGATACTTATTACCACTCCAACCGAAATCTAAAACTAGATAATGTCCTCGTTCATCATCAAATATAACCTGAGAAGTGTAGCCATCAGGTAAAGTAGCACGATAGTTAGCATGATTCTGGAGAACAGTCTTAATAATACCTTGATATTTTAATCGGGTATCCATTGCACGATTACCTCACTTTCATCATCAAAGACAATTAATTTCACAATCTGATTCTTTAGCAATACCTGCCCTAATTCTATACTAAAAACACTGTTAAAAGTTGGCTGAGATATGGCCAGATAAAGAACTCGCTCAACTTTCATCTCGTTAAGGATTTGACGATACAAGACGTACTGCCCCAAAGCTTGCTGTAAATCCTTTACGTCAGACTGTCCTACAAAGCTTTTCACTTCAACGACAATTTTCCGCAATTCTTTCTCCGCACTGATTAAGCGTTCTGCTCCCAAATCAGCGGATAAACGCTTCTTGCCAATTTGAAGTGGAAAAGGATCGTGAGTGATTGCCCACCCGTCCTTCTCTAAAGCAAGTTTTACAGTGTCGTGGTAAATATCTCTTGCAGACACAAAAATTCAGAGGATAAATACTCTAATCAGCAGTATAGCAAATTTTTCTGTTCTCAAGACCTCTTGTAAAAATCAAAAGACGAGTGCCTACAGCAATTCCGGTAGCAGTTCGGGATAATTGACTGGCACTGCTTGGCGCGGAGTTGGACTCGCTGCTGGCTCTTGAGTATCTGAAAACTGGTTAGTCTTGGGCGGCAAGCTGTCCATAGAGTTTCTTTGGTATAGATTAGAGTCGATTGTGATAATTGATTATTGTCTATGGTTTATTATGGTTTCAGTTGGTATTAATGGGGTTCATTATAAACAAATTAATTAATATGATTTATAAAGTTTTCTTAACTTTTTTTGTATCAAATTTACTTGAACGGGAGCATTAAATATTTATGATTGAGTTTGTGTAAAACACTTTTGCAATTATGGAATTGACCAGATCTAGCCAAGAATTTAGCTTAAGCTTATTCTTTTGGATATAAACTTGATTCTAGAAAAACTATTGGTAATTAGAAAATGCTGACTTCATCGCCTCCCAATCTCTCGCAACTTGCCCTTTTATTTCTCAAAATCGGCATTATCGGTTTTGGTGGTCCGGCTGCCCATATCGCTTTAATGGAGGAAGAAGTGGTTAAGCGTCGCGGTTGGATGACTAAGGAGCGATTTCTCGATTTGGTGGGGGCCACTAATCTGATTCCTGGTCCTAATTCCACGGAAATGGCTATTCATATCGGTTATATTTTTGGTGGTTTAGCGGGTTTAATAATCACGGGGGTTTGTTTTATCACTCCTGCGGTGTTAATTACGGGTTTTCTAGCTTGGATTTATACTACCTACGGGACTTTACCCGATGTGGCTCCGATTTTTGCGGGGATTAAACCGGTAGTAATTGCGGTGATTTTTCAGGCCCTCTGGCGCTTAGGTAAAAAGGCACTGAAAACCCGTCAATTACTGTTCATCGGATTGGGAGTTATCGGATTATTAATCTTAGGTTTAAATGAAGTTATCGCTTTACTGTTAGGCGGAATTATCGGGATGTTTATCCTAAAAAAATTCGCTACTTTCCCCCTGATTGTGGCAGGAATAGGCGGTGCGACGGCGGTTGCTATTCCTAGCAACATCCCACCGACATTAACAGGATTAGGGCTATTTTTTCTCAAGGTGGGTAGTGTTTTATTTGGTAGTGGTTATGTGTTAGTTGCTTTTTTAGAAGGGGATTTAGTGCAGGGGAAAAGATGGTTAACCCAGCAACAATTATTAGATGCTATTGCTGTGGGTCAATTTACCCCCGGACCGGTGTTATCCACAGCCACTTTTATCGGTTATCAAATATTAGGAGTATCGGGGGCAATTGTGGCGACTCTAGCGATTTTCTTTCCTTCTTTTATCTTTGTTTTATTACTTAATCCCCTCATTCCTAAGCTGAGACAATCGGCTTGGGCTGGTGCTTTTTTAGACTCAATTAATGCTAGTGCTGTGGCTTTAATGGCAGCGGTAATTTTTAATTTAGCTCTAGCTACTTGGTTACAACCCTACGGGAATTTACCTTTTAATTTATTGGCTATCATTCTATCTCTTATCTCCGCTATTCTTTTACTACGGTTTCAGGTTAATTCTACTTGGTTAATTCTGGCTGGTGCGCTTATTGGTTTACTATTGAAACAATTAGGTTAGGGGGAAATAAGTAAATGGTTCTAATTAAATATTAAGATATATTTTGCCTTTGATTCCCCCTTGATCCCCCCTTAATAAGGGTTGATCCCCCCTTAATAAGGGGGGCGCTGATTCGTTAAACTTTTGCCATTGATGTAGTTGGTTTTCTGAGCTTTTCTACCCAGTTATAAATCTGATCGCGATTTAGTCGATAGCTGAGGGGATGGGCGATTAATCGAGCGCTACTAGCAAATAATTCGTCAATTTCTACTAAACCATTTTCGCGTAAAGTTCGACCGGTGGAAACTAGGTCAACTATTGCTTCTGACATCCCCGTAATCGGGCCTAATTCTACGGAACCATAGAGAGGTATAATCTCGACGGGAATATCTAAACGACGAAAATAGTCCTTAGCACAATTGACAAATTTTGAGGCAACTTTACCGTGATGGGGAATATCTAAGGGACTTTGATAGGGACTATCAGCAGGGACAGCTACCGACATCCGACAATAACCAAATTTTAGGTCAATTAAATTAGCCACATCGGGAGATTTTTCCAATAAAATATCATAACCGGCGATGCCTAATTGTGCCTGACCGTATTCTACATAAACTGGTACATCTGTGGCTCTGACTAATAACGCTTTCGCTTGGTTAGTGGGGTCGGTAATCTGTAATTGGCGATTTTTTGAGTCAAGAAAGGCACTAAAATCTAAGCCAATCTTTTGAAATATTTGGATACTTTCGTTTAGTAAAGCACCCTTCGGTAAGGCAATTGTTAGCATAGAGGGAATTATGAATTGGGAAGTGGGGGAGTGGGGTGTGGGGTGTGGGCTTCGGCCGTGAGCTCAGCCGAACGGGTGTAGGGTGTGGGGTGTAGGGTGTAGGGTGTGGGGTGTGGGGAGAATAAATAAAAAATAATCTCCTGACTCCTGAATCCTGAATCCTGAATCCTGAATCCTGTCTCCTAACAGCTAAAATCATAACTGATAACTGATAACCGAGATGGCAGTAAGTTCTCTAATGACCACATCAGCTAATTGTAAATCTTGATGGTTTTCTGGTTGCCAACTAATTGCGATCGCAGCTGCTGATTTTGCCTGTTTAGCCATTTCCCAATCGGCCCTAGTGTCCCCCACCATCAGGGTTTTGTCCACTGCGGTCCCCAAAGCTTGACAGGTTTCTTGCAATAATAGGGGATCCGGTTTACTTAAACCTCGATCGCATCCCCGAACAATTTTAATATAATTTAATAGGTGATTTTCCTTGACAAATTGCTCCACTCGTGCTGTGGTATCGGAGGAAAGAATCGCTAATTGTAAACCGGCCGCGTGCAGATAACGAATTACTTCTAAACATTGGGGATAGAGGGGATTTAAGCGGGGGGGAACCTTTTCATCGGCCGCTTGAAAGGATGCTTTTGCGATCGCCATTGCCGTTAACCAATCCCGGCCGGTGGAAGCAATACAACCGGCAGCGGCGATATGATTATCTCTGCGGCTGCCCACTGCCATTAAACCAGCAGGATTGAGACTATTTGCCCCAATACCGAAAGTTTTAGTTAATAAAGACTCTAAACCAGGGATTTGTGATTCAATGGCTTGTATCCGGGCTATAGCTCGATCGTACCAGAAAGCCCGCGAATCCTCTAGCGTACCGTCCTTATCAAAAACAATCCCTTGAATATCTCTAAATTCTCGATTACCACAGCGAATTATCGGCAAATAAACCCCCTTATTTTTATCTATATTGTCAGTCATCATTTTAGCTTTCAGGATTAAGGAGACAGGATTCAGGAGACAGGAGATTATTTCTATTTATTCTCCCCATCCCCCCACTACCCCACACCCCACTTTTCCACTTTCCTATACCTTTTAAACAGGATTTAGTGCTACTCCTCAAAAGCGGCTTTTTGCTGACGGACTAAATCGACACCGCGGGAAGTTCCCAGACGGGTGGCCCCGGCCTGGATAAGAGCGAGCGCTTGTTCTAGGGTGCGAATTCCGCCGGATGCTTTAATTCCTACCCGGCCTTTGCTAATTTCCTTGAGAAACTTGACATCGCTAACCGTTGCACCTCCAAACCAGCCGGTACTGGTTTTTAGATAACTCACTCCTGCATCCATGCAAATCTCTGCCGCTAAACGTTTCTCGGTGTCTGTTAGTTGCGAGGTTTCCAGAATCGCTTTTACCGTCTGGCCGGTTTCCTGACAAATACTAGCAATTTCTTGGAATAATTCCTCGGATTTCCCATCTTTTAGCCAACCGAGATTAATAACCACCTCTAACTCCTTAGCGCCATTATCTACAGCTTCTAAAGCCTCATAACGTTTAACTGCGGAGGTAGTGGCCCCTGCGGGAAAACCAATCACGGTAGAAACTAAAGTTTTTTTGCCGTGGAGTAACTGCACCGCTTGCTTAACGGCAGCGGGATAAACGCAGACGGTGGGAAAATGATATTGATCAGCCTGTTGACAGTAAGCCTCTAATTGTTCACTGGTGGCGGTGGGGATGAGGAGAGAATGGTCGATATATTGTGCTAAATCTAGATCAGAATCGGTGATAGCCATTATCTACGCCTCAATATAGTCAATCGATCGCTATTTTCTCATTTTATGGAAGTCACACAGCAAAGTCATCTCTCGCTAACCTAGAAATTCCGAGACTAGCAAAAATCCAGTAACCTAGGAAGAAACCGTCACAAGTGAAGACTAGGAGACAATAGACCTATGTTAGAAGCGTATCATCAGCACGTTGCCGACCGAGCGAAATTAGGTATCCCTCCCCTTCCCCTCAATGCTCAACAAACGGCGGAATTATGCGAAATACTCAAAAATCCGTCCGAAGAACTCAAAGGAGAATTGCTGACCCTGCTGCGTGACCGTGTTCCCCCCGGAGTTGATGAAGCGGCCTACGTTAAAGCAGGATTTTTAACAGGAATTGCCAAAGGTGAAATAAAATCTAGCGTTATCTCCGCTCAGGGTGCGGTTAGCTTACTGGGAACCATGGTCGGCGGTTATAACGTTCATTCTCTGATTGAACTGCTGAAATCCAGAGATATTAATATCGCCGCTGCCGCTGCCAGTGCTTTAAGTAAAACCCTGCTGGTATTCGACGCATTTAACGAGGTTTTGGAATTATCCGACACCAATCCCTATGCTAAACAGGTTATCGATGCTTGGGCCAATGGCGCTTGGTTTATCGCTAAACCGAAACTTGCTAAAGAAATTACCGTCACCGTTTTCAAAGTCCCCGGAGAAACCAATACAGATGACCTATCTCCTGCCCCCCATGCCACCACCCGGCCCGATATTCCCCTTCATGCTTTGGTAATGTTAGAAACCCGTCAACCCGGGTCTTTAGAAACCATTGCCGAATTGAAAAAATTAGGCCATCCGGTCGCCTATGTGGGGGATGTGGTCGGGACTGGTTCCAGCCGAAAATCGGCGATTAACTCGGTTCTCTGGCATATCGGCGATGATATTCCCTTTGTGCCTAATAAACGTGCTGGTGGCTATATTTTAGGCAGTAAAATCGCCCCTATCTTCTTTAATACTGCCGAGGATTCCGGCGCTTTACCGATTGAATGCGATGTTAGCCAAATGAACACGGGGGATGTGATTAAAATCTATCCCTACGAAGGCAAAATCACCAACGAAGCGGGCGCAACTATTAGCACCTTTAGCCTCAAACCTGAGACAATTCTGGATGAAGTGCGGGCCGGCGGTCGTATTCCCCTATTAATCGGTCGCAGTCTCACCGATAAAACCCGTCACGCCTTGGGACTTGAGGCTAGTACCCTATTTACCCGTCCAACTATGCCTAATGACACCGGTAAAGGTTACACCCTAGCGCAAAAAATGGTCGGCAAAGCTTGCGGTTTACCCGGGGTGCGGCCGGGTACTTCCTGTGACCCGATTATGACCACGGTAGGGTCTCAGGATACCACCGGCCCGATGACCAGAGACGAGTTAAAAGAGTTAGCCTGTTTAGGTTTTAGCGCCGATTTAGTCATGCAGAGTTTCTGTCACACGGCAGCCTATCCCAAACCGGTTGATATTCAAACTCATCACCAATTACCGGACTTTTTCTCTACCCGGGGTGGGGTGGCTTTACGTCCGGGAGATGGCATTATTCACTCCTGGTTAAATCGGATGTTATTGCCGGATACGGTGGGGACTGGCGGCGATTCTCATACTCGTTTTCCCCTGGGAATTTCCTTTCCTGCGGGGTCGGGTTTAGTGGCATTTGCCGCCGCTTTGGGAGTAATGCCTTTGGATATGCCGGAATCGGTTTTAGTGCGTTTTACGGGGGAATTACAACCAGGTGTAACTCTGCGCGATATTGTTAATGCTATTCCCTACGTTGCCATGCAAGAAGGCAAATTAACCGTGGAAAAACAGAACAAAAAAAATGTTTTTAACGGTCGTATTATGGAGATGGAAGGGCTGCCGGATTTGAAATTAGAACAGGCTTTTGAGTTAACCGATGCCACGGCGGAACGTTCCTGTGCTGGTTGTACGATTAAGTTAAGTACCGAGACAGTGGCGGAATATTTACGTTCTAATGTGGCCCTGTTAAAGAATATGGCGGCCCGGGGTTATAGTGATGCTAAAACTATCCTGCGTCGGGTAGCAAAAATGGAACAATGGTTAGCTAATCCCGTCCTGATGGAGGCGGATAAGGATGCCGAATATGCGGATATTATCACCGTCAACTTAAACGAGATTAAAGAACCCATTGTCGCCGCACCCAATGACCCCGATAATATCAAGTTAATGTCGGAATGCGCCGGGGATAAAATCGATGAGGTGTTCATCGGTTCTTGTATGACTAATATCGGTCATTATCGCGCCGCCGCTAAGATATTAGAAGGAGCGGGAGTTGCTAAGGCTAAACTGTGGATTTGTCCCCCCACCCGCATGGATGAAAAACAATTGCGCGATGAGGGAATGTACGGCATTTTTGCCGCTTCTGGGGCCCGTACTGAGATGCCTGGATGTTCCCTTTGTATGGGTAATCAAGCGCGGGTTGAAGACAGAGCGACGGTATTTTCTACCTCGACTCGTAACTTCAATAATCGCATGGGAAAAGATGCGCGAGTCTATCTCGGTTCCGCTGAATTAGCGGCGGTTTGTGCGCTGCTGGGACGCATTCCCACCGTTGAGGAGTACCTCGCAATTGTCACCGAGAAAATTAATCCTTTTGCCAGCGATTTATACCGCTATTTGAACTTTAATGAAATCGCTGGTTTTGAGGATGAAGGCCGGGTAATTCCCCTAGAAGATTTACCTAAAATTGAGGATATCTTAGGGATTCCTTCTGGTGTTTTGAGTTAGTATGAAGTTTAGGGTGAGCTATGAAAAGCTCACCTTATTGACGATTTTTGCGATCAAGGAGATTAAAATCATGAAATTAGACCAATTTGAATATATTTCTAATCGAGGGGAACCTAGTGAATGGCGAATTGATGGATGTCAGTTAGGCAATATTAATTTAATCGTTGGTAAAAATGCCAGTGGAAAATCAAGAATTGTCAAAAGTATATATAAGCTATCAGAACTATTATCTGGAAGTGAAAAATTTGATCCATCTTTTAGAAAGGATACATGGCATTTATTTTTTGATTGCACCACAAATTGTAAAACAGAATATTTTCTAGAATCAGAAAATGGAGAAGTTCTCCAAGAAAAGCTAATTATTGGTAGCAAGCAACTTTTAGAAAGAAATGAGTCGGCAGAAGGTAGAATTTTTGCCCAAGAACTTAATCAGTATATGCGCTTTCAAACACCTAAAACAGAATTAGCAGTAGTTAAGCGTCGAGATACTATCCAACACCCTTTCTTGGAAGATATTTATAAATGGTCTAGCTCTCTAAGATTCTATGAATTTGGAACACAACTGGGAAAATATACCCTAGCTAAATTGCCGCCAACAACAGAATTATTAAAAGCTAAAACAGATACTAAAGATTCTGATTATGTTGTTGAAATATTTGTGCTGGGAAAACGAGAACATAGTGAATTCACTCAAAGAATTATTGACGATATGAATAGAATCGGTTATCAAATTACAAAGATAGAAACTAAAGTACCGAGTTTTTTCAAGTCTAATATTTCGCCTCTTGAAAATTCAGACGAGGATTCAGACAATTTACCAAAGTTTTTGTATGTGCAAGAAGATGGGTTAAAGTCTGTCACGGAACAATCGGAAATATCTCAAGGAATGTTCAGAGCTTTATCATTATTTATTCAGATTAATTACGCTATTTTGTCAGATCAGCCTAGTTGTATTATTATTGATGATATCGGGGAGGGTTTGGATTTTCAACGATCTTCAGCTATAATTAAACTTTTAATTGAGAAGGCGAAAACAGGCTTAGTGCAACTTATCATGACCACTAACGATGAGAATATCATGAATGGTGTTCCTCTTGAATATTGGTCTGTTATCGAACGACAACCCGGAGTCGCTAAATTACATAATTACTCTAATTCTCCCGAACAATTTGAACAGTTTAAACATATTGGACTGAATAACTTTGATTTTTTTGCTAGTGAATTTTACTTGCAGGAACCTAATTCAGAGGAAGTGATAGATTGATGTCAAAGAAAAAACTAGCGATTTTTGTGGAAGGACAGACCGAAAGAATATTGATAACCAGGTTACTTCAAGAAATTGCAGGATACAAAAAAGTTTCTGTGGAAGTTTATCAAGTGCGCGGGGATAAAGCTAATCGCAAAATTGAACCGCTAAAATCAAATTCTATCGAAGTTGCTCCTTTCTTTATTCTTTTGTACGATTGCGGATGTGATTTTCATGTACTTTCCGATATAAAAAAACAACATGATAGTTTAACTAATAATGGTTATGAAAAAATTTTAGGTTTACGAGATTTATATCCCGAAACTCTAGAAAATAGAACTAAGGTAGAAAATGGCATTAAAGGATTTTTAAAACCTTTACTTCAGAACAAGGGAATTCCCATTTCGATGATTTTAGTGATTATGGAAATCGAAGCTTGGTTTTTAGGTGAATACAGTTTTCTGACTAAAATAGATAGTTGTTTAACATCTAAGTTTATTCTAGACAATTTAGGTTTCGATCTAAATGCCCTAGATGTAGAACAAATACCACATCCTAGTCAAGTGCTGGACAGTATTTATCAATTAATACAACGAAGCTATGATAAAAGCGAAACGACTGTGGAAGAAATAGCTAGTCTCCTAAATTATGAGTTTATATATTTGCATCTAGTTGAAAAGATTAAACAACTCAAGCAGCTTATTAGACCTCTTGCATAATTTTTTTATGGTATAATATAAGGTTTTGCTTTTTTCTCAATTCTTAGATTGAAGTGGAAAAAAGAATAAAATGTGATCTTAGGTCAGGAAATCATCTATAATTTTGCTATGTTTATTAGCAAAATTATGGATTATCAAAACTTATCAGATGAACAAT
>NZ_JADBTR010000152.1:0-24467 GCF_020246065.1 Microcystis sp. M144S2 | reverse complement strand
GAGAGAATCGTGCTTCAAAACCTTGCGTCTTCATCGGCCCGCGTCCTGTAGGGGCGAAGCATTCGGATAAAAAATCTACGGTTTCACCGATAGGTTATTGCCCGAATGCTTCGCCCGTACTTTTTCAGCAAACCCTAATTAGGGCTTGCTGAATAAATCTAAAAACCTTGTTAGATTAAGGCTTTTTCAGGGGGAAAATTCACACCCCACACCCCACACCCTGCCCCCACCAACAAACTTTTTCAGCAAACCCTAATTATTACCCCGGATTCTGTGCGATCAAAATAACTGTTTGCATTAGTCCGACTAGAAGACCGAGAATCCCACCAAGATTAACAATTCCCTGTAATTCCTGTTTAACAATGCCTTGAATAGCATTTTCCAGATCGGCCGGCGAAGTAGCATTTACCCGATCGCGGATCACTTGATCGATGTTGAGAATCGGGATAATTTGGGCGACTAATTTCTCTAAATCTTCCTCTAGATAACGCTCTAAAATTAACGCTAACTCTTGACTAATTACCCCTAATGATGTAGTCATTGACTCCGAAGATTGCAGACGATTAATAATTAAATTAGCGATTTGATCCCAGTCGATCGTTTGTCCAAAATCTTGCAGAAATTGTTCGCCACTTTCTTGAATATAAATTCGCACCGTGTCTCTAGTGGTTTTACGCAATTGTCTGACGGTGGAGATAGGTAAATTTTGTAAAGAGATACTTTGTAACCAGTTTTTCAGACGATTACGCATCTCTAAAGATAGTAATAATTCTTTGATTCTGGTATTAGCTAAATCCTTTTCATCAAGGCAAAAAGTGCGTAAGCGGGCCAGGGCATTGCGTAAACCGAATAAATTGGCTACTACCCAATAGGTTCCACTGGTTTTTTCCCGAAATCCTTCATCGATAACCTGAATATTGCGATCGGTTAAAAAATCGATTAAAGCTAGACGGATAACATCAGCAGGTAGGACGGTTTCTAATAGCCAATCGGAGAATTGTCGCGCCTGTTGTTCACTGAGAGAAAATTCTAAGACTAGGCGATCAAAAATTTGATTGATCTGTTTTTCTAAAAAGTCCTGCCGTCGGGCTAAAACTTTTAGTAATCTCGCTAAAGATTCCCCGAATAAATCGTGAAGAATCGCCGCCAAAATCTCGGCGGTTTTTGCTTGCCGATCGCCTTTTATTTGTTTTAAAGCTAATTGTAACAGCCAGAGTATCGCCCCCTGTACCCTTTCGGTGTCGAGGAGTCGTTTAGCCAGTTTTTGTAATTCCTCGGGGGTTAACAGGGAACCCATGATCGTATCCGATACCCGGACAGCTAATCGATCTTGATTGCGAGGAATTAGCCCCGGAGTGAAGGGAAGAGGACGCTTACCGATATAAATCGCCTTGTAGGGACGAAATAGCATTTTAATGGCTACATCGTTGGTAAAATAGCCAATAATTGCCCCCGCGATCGGCGGTAAGATCCATGTCCAAAGAGTAGGGAGATTCAATTTAGCAGCAAAAAATAAACGGAAATGTGAGTAAGTTATTTCTTCAAGACTAACACTCCCATCAGTCCTGCTAGGAGTGGATAGTGAACGGCACTGGAAAATCCCGACCTATAGCCTAATTTTACCTGTTCTGGGCCCTGGGGAAAGCGATCGATACTGGGACTAATATAAGCGTACTGGTCAGTTAAACCGTAGCGCTCGGCAGCCGGAACGACGATATGATCGAGATACCAGTTTTGGAATAATTTGGCGATGGTTTCGGTGGGTTGATGGAAGTCAAGAATCGCCGCTTTAGCACCCGGTTTCAGGACTCGGTATAATTCCCCCAAACATTGGGCAATATCCACCACATTGCGTAATCCATAGCCAATAGTGGCACAATCAAAGCTAGAATCGGCAAAGGGTAAATTGAGGGCATCCCCCTCCATCCAGTTAATATTAGTGGCGCTAAAACGTTGACGGGCGATTTTTAATTGTTGTGGGGAAAAATCTAGTCCGATCACTTTGCCGGTTTTGCCCACTTGTTTTGATAATAGGTTAGTCAGGTCGCCGCTGCCACAACAGATATCGAGGGCAAAGTCCCCTTTTTTGGGTTGACACCATTTGACTGTCATTAATTTCCAGACGCGGTGTAATCCTAAACTTAATTCTTGATTGAGTCGGTCATATTCGGGAGCGATCTGATCAAAAATTGCTTGTATTTCTGTGGAGTTAGGTGAGGATTGATTGGACATTTTTATAATATGGCATCAGAGAAAATCCCAGATGAAGTTATATCATTCTATCCTATCTGCGCCCACGGGGATAAGCTGTTGAGCATCTACAGCAGTTATCTTCATGGTGGGGAACAGTGACTTAGGTTACGCTTCATCTATCCGAGAACCTTCCGGTCGTAGTTCGATCAACAGGCCTTCCCGGGCGAGAATAGTTTGAGGCAGAATCTTTCTTGCCTGTTCACCAATGCGATCAAGAAAATCGTCATTATGGGCGGGATCGTGATGAAATAGAACTAACTGCTTAACTTGCGCTGCTTGAGCGATTTTGACTGCCTGCTGCCAAGTGGAATGACCCCAACCCACCTTAGAATACTTAGGATCGTTGTATTCCTCATCGGTGTAGGTAGCATCAATAATCATCACATCCGCTTGCCGGACTAAAGCCAAAACGTTATCATCAAGGCGATCGGGAAAATGTTCGGTATCGGTAATATAAGCTGCCGATAAACCCCGCCAATTTACCCGATAACCCACCGCTTCCCCCGGATGATTTAAAGGACGGGTTTCGACGCTGACATCGCCATAGTGGAGGGTTTCGCCGATTTCTAGATCATAAAATTCTAAATCGGCCCGCATAATCTGCAAAGGCACGGGAAAATTAGGGTGTGACATCTGATCGTCTAATCTTTGCTTCATGGTTGCCCCGTTGGGGGAGGGAACCCCATAGATTTTAAAAGTATTGCCCCTGATAAAAGCGGGGGTAAAAAAAGGAAAACCTTGAATATGATCCCAATGGGAGTGGCTGAAAAATAAATGGGCTTTCGCTGGACTTTCTGCCATCAAAGACTGTCCTAGGATGCGTAACCCCGTACCACCGTCAAAAATTAATCTTTCTCTACCGACTTGCATCTCCACACAGGAAGTATTACCACCATAACGAACGGTTTCCGAACCTGGACAGGGAATACTTCCCCGTACTCCCCAAAATTTGATCTGGAAGCAGTTGTAGGGCATATCAGAAGTTGGTCTACTTGTGCTGATGGGCTAATAGATCAGATTAGCACTCTTCCACAATTAAGGCAGTGACTTCATCCCGAAGATAACGATCTATGATTAAGGGGTGAGGATCGTCACTTTTGCAAGAGCTAAGGTATGGATTTACAGAAATTCTTAGAAAAACTGCCCCAACAGTATCAGGATTGGGGATCGGCTTTAATGTCGCCTATTTCCGAGCAATTAACCCTTTTAAGCGAAAAAACCGCCTCCTATTCTGATATCAATCTCTTTCCCCTGCTCAATCTAGCCGTTGCCTGTCTGCAACCGGACGAGGTTTACTGTCAAATTGGCTGTTTTCGTCGCGGTAGTTTAGTCGCCGCTTTCTGGGATAATAGCGATCGCTGCGGTTATGGCGTAGAAGCTTTTTTTAAATACGATCCATCGGGAGAAAAGCTAACTATATTATCTGAGGATTGAGTTAGTTGCTTTTGGGTATAAGTGAGGAAAGATTAGCAAAAATTGCTCGCACTTGTGGGGCGATTCTTTCCCTTTGATTGATTAAATAAATACTAACAAGGGTTAAAGATACCCCCACCCATTGCAATATACTTAACATCTCACCAAGGAATAAATTCCCGAAACTGAGGGCAAAAACCGGAGTTAAAAAAGTTAAAGAACTTAAACTGGTTAAATTGCCCTTGGCGGCTAAATAAAAGAATATTCCATAGGCGATCGCACTACCAAAAATCGTGGCATAACTTAAAGCTAACCAACCATTTAAATCTATATTCTGCCATTGATGGGATTCTCTCAAACCTGAAGCTAAAAATAGCGGCAATCCTCCTAAAATCATGTGCCATCCGGTGGCGCTGACGGGATCCGCATGACGACAGACAAACCGGATTAAGACTGTTCCCACCGCCATGGATAGGGAAGCCAAAAGCATGAGCATTTCGCCGCTATTTAGTAATTCTTGCCAGCTAAAGTCAATATTTACCGCTTTTTGTCCAAAAAAGTCATAAAACCATTGATCGGGCAAGCCAATTAAACTAATTCCCCCAATCCCTAAACCCAATCCCAACCATCCCCAGACACCGATAACTTCTTTAAATAGCCAACTGGACATTAAAGCCACCGCTAGGGGTTGGGAGTCAATAATTACCGATCCTAACCCCGCCCCGGTGCGATTTAATCCCAATGCCAGAAAACCTTGAAAAAGAGTGGCATCCATCAGAGCAAAAAGGGCAATCCATAGCCACGCTTGCAGGGTTTTGGGCTGAGGACGACCTAAAAACCAAGCTACTATTAAAACTAACATTCCGGCGGGGACAAGGCGAATTCCCGCCATAAATAGGGGGGTAGTATGGGGGATAACACCCTTCATCGCTACCATCGCTGTTCCCCAGAGAAAAAACGGTGAGATAAATAAGAGGGGCGAGGATTTCTTTAAATCTAGGTTTTCCATAGGTAGCGATCGAGTGTTGTGGATAACAAATTTCTCTAATTGTATAGTAGAGACTGGGGATCAGCCCTTAATTCTCCTGACTTTCTCCTAACTGATTTTCCTCTAAATCTGTTATTGGTTTTTCTTCACTCGATCCGATCCAGATCGCAATCATTCCAGCAATAGGAATGGAGAGAAAAATTCCTAATAATCCCGCAACTCTTTCGCCGATAAAGAGGGATAAAAATAAAATTACTGGGTTTAATTCTAGGGCATTGCCCATAACTTTAGGGCGAAGAATATTATCTTGAATTTGCACCAAGACAACACAGACAATAAAAGCTTTAACGGCAATTGCTAGTCCCTGGGAGGTAAAAGTCAAGATAGTTACCAACAAAATGCCCAGGGTTGCCCCGATACCCGGGATAGCATCGATAACACCGAGAATGCTCGCTAAAATTAGCCCATATTTGATTCCCAATAGGGAAAAACTTAAGAAACTCGTCACGGATAAAAAGAGCATTAACAACAGTTGCCCGCGAATAAATCCCAGAAAACTTTGTCGAAAAGACTTGGCAAAACGCTCCCGGTATGCTAGGGGGAGAAGTTGCAAAAAACTTCGCCAGAGTTTATCACCGTCGATGAGCATATAAACACTGATCACCGCCCCGAAAATGCCCGTAAAGACACTGGAAAAAACTCCCTGTACGAGCGATAAACCCGTGGCTAAACCGGTTTGTAAGCTTCCCACCATTTTATTCAAATCTAATCGATCGAGAAAGTCTTGAAAGGGTAAAAAATCTTTTTGACTAAGGGCATCGGTAAGATTAAATAGTAGTCCTCTCCCCTGATTAACCGCTTCTAATCCTATGCCTGTGACTAATCTAAATAGGAGGATAAAAGCTACTAGGGTGGTAATAGCAATGGCTAGTCCTCTCGGTAGATAACGGGATAACCAAACCACGGGATAATTTAATAGAGCGGCCAGGACTGCCGAACCGGTAAAAATAGCGATCATCCCGTAGAAATAGTTAATTAAGATAATTAGACTCCAGCCACAGCCAAATAATAATAGATAGCGTACTAGAATCGAGTTATTCAGAGTTTTCCAAAAGGAACTAGAAGGGGGCATAAATAAAGCCAGAAATAGGATTTTAGCATTTAGAATTGTTTTAACAAAGCTTCCCGCATGACCGAGACGGGGACCGGTTGACCTAACCAGATTTCTAGTGCGATCGCTCCCTGATTAACTAACATTTCTAACCCATCAATAATTCTTATCCCTCTAGTCTGGGCCAACCGGAGAAATTTGGTCGGCCGGGGATTATAAATCAGATCGTAGGCGATCGCCGATGGGGGTAAAAGGTCTAATAATTCTAACTCAACAGGGGATTGTTCGCCCTGGGGGGACATTCCGATCGGGGTAGAATTAATCAGGAGTTCTGTGGTGGGTAGCATCCCCTCTAATTCGTCCCAGCCATGCACTTCTAGGAGGTCATAGAGGCTGGTATTCGCCCAACTTTCTTTAAAAGGATCTAATTTCCTTTGATTGCGTCCTACCACATGAATTTTGCCACAGCCCAACTGGGCGCAAGCCACCACTACCGCCCGGGCGGCGCCGCCATTGCCTAAAATAACTGGATTCACCTGACTCCAATCTTTGTCAAGGGATTTCAAGGGTGCGAGAAAGCCATCCACATCGGTATTCGTTCCCTGCCAGCCGGTTTCCGTGCGCCAGACGGTGTTAACTGCGCCCACTAGCCTTGCTTTCTCGGTAATTTGCGATAATAAGGGAATAATTGCTAATTTATGGGGAATTGTGACGCTAAAACCCTGTAGATCGATGGCGGCCAAGCCAGCGATCGCAGTTGCTAAATTTTCCGGGGCGATCGGTAGGGGAAGATAGACATAATTTAGCCCCAAGGCATCGATAGCGGCATTGTGCATGGGGGGAGAAAGAGTATGGCCGATAGGATCGCCGATTACGCCTAATAACTTGGTTTTTCCGTTAATAATGGTCATAAAAAAAGGTGGGCTTTCCCCACCAAAGTTTGATATCAAGGGTGGCCAATGCTCACCTTACTATACTAGGGTTTGCTGAAAAAGTTTTTCCTGGGGGCAGGGTGTAGGGTGTGGGGTGTGGGCTTCGGCCGTGAGCTCAGCGTTCGACTGAGCTCACGCCGAAGTCCGAACGGGTGTAGGGTTTTACCGATTTTGAGGGGGTCAATTACCTAATTTTCAGGGAAAAAGTCCAGGGATTTTTCCCCCGATCACTCCCAGATCCATTACTTTTTGATGGCCAAAAGGTCTAAAAGTTTTACCCAACAAGGTTTTTAGATTTATTCAGCAAACCCTATACTATTTCTTGATTTCGCGGGCCATTTTCAGGAAAGGATTGATATTGTCATCGTTAGCGCGACGAACGTTATCATTAGCAGCGTTAGCCTTACTATTAGCCTCGGAAGTGGCCGATTTTGCCACAATACCGTTATCGGTGACTTTGCTGACTTCCATAGAAGAAATCTGTTTAATCGATTCGCCACCCTTTTTATTCGAGGCAGTTTTCGGGAAAGTACGTCGGATCGTGATCGGTGTCCGCATAAAGTCGATATCACCGAGAGTTTTAGCGTCATCGGGTTCCAAGTAAAAAGCCTCTTTCGGTTCCGGTGCGCTCATATCCATCGGTTCATCGACGTATTTCGTCTTATTGCCAAACAGGCCAAAGAATCCAGCCATTTTCTCGCTCTCCTAAATAAATATATTTACCATAAATTGCTGCTGATTGTTAAATCATATCAATATTTATGACAAAAAGCCAGGTAGCCATCTATCAGTTATCAGTGATCAGTTATCAGTTATCAGATGTGAGTTTTCAGTTCACTGATTACTGATCACTGTTTACTGTTCACTGAAAAGCTTCCCCACACCCCACACCCCACACCCCACACCCCACACCCCACACCCCACACCCCACACCCCACACCCCACACCCCACACCCCACTTCCCAATCAACGCTGTTCTAACCTACGACTGGCTAGGGACATAGAATAACAGAAAATCCAGTAAATAAACGCCAAAAATAGATAAACCTCTGGATAATCGCCGATAAATTTCGGATTAGCTAAAACCGATCCTGCCATACCCAAGAGGTCCACCAGCCCCACGATCGCCAGTAGAGAAGTATCCTTAAATAAACTGATAAATTGACCAACAATAGCGGGAATGACCGCTTTTAAAGCTTGGGGTAGAACGATCAATAATAAAACGAAAATCGGTTTTAAACCCAAGGCTTTGGCCGCTTCAACTTGACCCTTGGGAATCGCTTGTAAACCACCGCGGACATTTTCGGCCAGATAGGCTGCTGCAAAAAGGGTAAATCCGGCGATCGCTCTGATCACCCGTTCCGGTCTCGTCCCGGCGGGTAAAATTAAAGGTAACATCACCTGAGCCATGAATAAAATTCCCAACAAAGGTAAACCGCGCAATAATTCGATATAGCCAATAGATAGCCAACGAATTGCCGGTAATTCACTCTGTCTCCCCAGGGCTAATAATACCCCCAAGGGGAAAGATAAAATCATACTGGCGATCGCTACTAATAAAGTTAAGATTAAACCACTGAGATCATCGAGGGGAATTGCCTTTAAAAATAATCCCCCCAATAGTAACCAAGCGATTAAAGGTAAAGTCAATAACCAGAGCAATCCCCACCAGCGTTGGAGAAAAGCGGGGCAATTGGGGAAGCGACCCCGGGTTAATTGCCAAGAAAACAGTGATAAAGCCGCAAGTATCGTTAAAATCAGCCAAATACGCCATATTGACTGTTCTGGATAACGACCGACTACGAATAAACCGATATTTTCCGTCACTACAGCCCATTTTGCCTGATTTATCGCCCAATCGAGAAAACTTAAACCACCCCAGAGGCCGAGAAATAGACCCGCAAGGGTTAAGATGATGTTGTACCAAGTGTTAAAGAGATTTTTTCTTAACCAGAGTCCCATAAAATTCCCTAACCTCCCCAGTGGTGATCCTTGTACTTCTTCAGTACAATGGTGCTATCAGAAAAATTCAGACTAATTTTCGACCATGAACAGTTGCATTTTAATGGCTAAAATTGTCCGTCGTCCCGAATTACGTTATACCCAAGATAATCAAACTCCCTACGCTCAAATGTTAGTCGAGTTTTCTCCCAATCGTGCCGAGGCAACCCCAGCTAATTTAAGGGCCGTAGCTTGGGGAAATTTAGCCTCAGAAGTCGCTCAGAACTATAATGAAGGCGATCGGGTAATTTTGGAAGGTCGTCTCTCGATGCAGACGATCGATCGTCCCGAAGGTTTTAAGGAAAAACGGGCCGAATTAGTCATTAGTCATCTCTATCATCTTGACGGCAGCATGAGTAGCGGTGAAATGGCAGCCCCGACTCCAGAAAAAGTCGTACCAATCAATACCCACAAATCGAATAAAACCCCGGTGGAAAAACCCGTCGCACCTGTCTCCACCGGGGACTTTGAATATGACGCATCCTATGAACTTTCTAATCCTTCCGCTTGGCAACCCAGCGACACATCGGTGGAGGAAAATTTAGACGATATTCCTTTCTAATCACCCCTCAAACTCTTAGATCTGGTTGCCATCCTCAACCCTGTCCCTCGCGAGCGATTGACTTTAGTTGAACCAGATTATGAAGCTGTCCCCAGCTTACCGAGCGTACAGGTGGGAACGGTGGTTGAGGTGCATGAAAAAGGTTCGCACTATCAATATTTAGTGGAATTTTCTGACAGTCAGGGGCGGGAATATGCGATGGCTATTCTGCCAGGCGATCAGCTTCTGGTCTTGCATTATGAACTGGAGGCGGCGCGAATTCTGCTTAAGGGAAAACCCTATGGCTCAAGTCAAAGTTTTCTATGAACCAGAAACGGAATTAATAATTATGTTCTAGCATATATTTTTTTAGTACGGCATTAATTAAAGTCTGATATTTTTTGGGAAATTGCTGTTTATACCAAGCAACAACTGAGGGTTCAAGCTGCAGAGTTACAGGAACTTTTAGAGGAGAATTAACAGTACCTTCTTGCCAAAATTCGGCATCAGTAGCAGCTATATCTGAATAATCTATATCAGAATCTTTCATCTGACCAAGGAGCTTTAATTGTTCCTCTCTCGACATACTCATAATAAATAATCACCTAAGTAGGTAGGCGTTAAAAATCATCAGATCCCCCCGCCTATCGGCACCCCCCTTATCAAGGGGGGCAGGGGGGATCGAACCTAAAATCCATTTTTAATTTAATTATAACCAGCTACTTAACAATGTTAGCGAAATTTTGAACCCTATTACCGAATCCTACACACCGCGCCACAATCCCTCACGGAAGGCGATCGGTCGCCTGAGAAGCAGTAAAACAGGGGAAAATACCTGAAACTCTTTCCCCTGTGAATCCCTAAGCCAGGGAGAAGAATATAAAGATTTATTAAATTGTAACTTTTAATACAGTGCGGGGGGGGGTAATGTGTATCATCTTGTTGTCCGCTAGTAGAAGTATTTTTCGGAATACTATTAAAAATGAAAAACTTTAATTTAGGTTTGATTCTTGGAATAACAGTAGCTACTATTGCTTTATGTCCTAAAAATGTTACCGCAAATTCCTTTACACTGATTAGTTTAACAGATACGAAGGATAGTTTTACAGCTACTTTCCAGTGGGATGGACGAAGAAATCCTAACGAATCACTTTTTTTTTCTATTGATAGAAGTGATTTTCCACAGATTAAATGTGCATTTAATGGAGGAGTGTGTTGGGATTTTTCTGTTGCTTTTAGTGATAATCAAATAAATGGTCTAGATTTTTTTGCTTTTGCTCAACATAAAGTTCCTGCTGACGATGGTGATAGTGATGAAGGTGATTTTTTTACATTTTCTCAAGCTGGAGATAAGATCGTCCCTGGTTTAATAACCCAAAAAACAGTAGGACATGAACATAATCCAGCACCAAATCATAGGGACTTGTATAGTATTAATCTTAGTCCTCAGTATATTTTTGTTTTTACTGGAAATCATATAGGTAGTGACATCAACATCAGTATACCTGAACCCTCTACCGCTCTCAGCCTCCTCGCACTCGGCACTCTAGGCGCAGCCTCAACCCTCAAGCGCAAACTAAAACCCTCCCAATCCACTGAAAAAGAAACTACAAAAGTCTCCTAAAATCCCCCATAAAACCCCACAAAAACCCCTTCATTAATTGGAGGGGTTTTTGTCATAAAACCCAGTCGTTGGTCGTTAGGAGAATTGAGATTGATTGTATATACCCCAAAATAAATAGTCCTACTGTTCACTAATTTTACTTTCAGCGAGAATTTCTTGGAGGACGGGGGATAAATTGCTAGTTAAACGGCCGGATCGAATAAATTCAGCGTAGGTATCAGCTTCGATATCTAGGAGGGTTTCCCGAAGTTGTTCCATTGTCAATAGCTGTAATTGGGGATAACTATCGTTGAGAGATTGAATTTCCGCTTCTACAGTCTTTAACTTTTCTTTGACAAGATGCTGCTCATAACTAAAGAATTCGGGGGCAACATCGGGAGATTTATCTAACTTAGAAAGATAGTCTAAAACCCTTTTTAAAGCTACCCGTCGGGCTAAAAGTTCCGCATAGTTTTCTCGAATTGGTTGATCACCGATCAAGTCTAATCTCGATAGGAAAGTTTGAATAGTTAATCCCTGAACCAAAAGGGTAAAGAGAACAACTCCGAAGACGATATCGATGATATCCTGACGATTGGGAAAAATAACCGGCACACTTAAAGCTAGGGCAATAGAAACGGAACCGCGCAAACCTCCCCACCATAAAACCGTTTTTTCTCGCCAATTAATTTTAGTTTCCATCAAGGCATTACTAACAGTTGCTAAAGCAAAGGTAGCCAGAAAACGGGCCGCTACCACGGCGGCGATCGTGATAAAAATTAAATTGAGATTATCGGCTAAACTGGAGAGACGGATCTGATCGCCGATGAGGAGAAAAACGATCGAATTGACAAAAAAAGCGAGAAACTCCCAGAATTGTGTGACTAATAGGCGGGTACGGGGACTCATACTGATTCTAGAGCCAAAATTACCCAAAATAATCCCCGTAGTCACCACTCCGATTACCCCCGAACCCCCGAACTCCTCGGTTAATAAATAAGCACCGTAGGCGGACACAAGAGTTAAAGACTGTTCTACTAGGGGTAAATCCAGACGTTGAGTCAGATAGGAAATACCAAAACCCACTAAACAACCCACTGCCACCCCGATACCGATAAAAGCCGCAATCCGGCTAATGGTTGTCTCTAAGGATAGACCACTAGCACCGAGGGGAATTTCCACCAAAAGAGCGAAAGCGACGACAGCGACCCCATCATTAAATAAGCTTTCCCCTTCCAAAAGCACGGTGAGGTTTTTACTTGCCCCCAATTCGCGAAAAAGAGCGACAACAGCGACGGGATCCGTAGAAGAAAGGCTCGCACCCACTAATAAGGCCGTAAATAGGGGTAAATTGGTCAATTCATCTAGGGCAAAGCCAACCCCGAAAATCGAGATAATTACGCCGACAATAGCGAAAAGACTGACGGGAATCCAATTATCCTTCAGATCTCGCCAGCGCGTATTCCAAGCGGCTTCAAATAGCAAAGGGGGCAGAAAAATTTCTAGAATCAGTTCGGGGGATAGGTTCACCAGACGGATATCGATGAAAGCTAAACCTAAACCGACTATCACTAACAATAGGGTGTAAGGAATTTGGCGAAACCAGCTAAAAATCCTCGAAACCGTGGCCACACTCAGGGAAACGGACAAAACAATTAGAAATTGTTCTAAATTTTGCTTAATGACTTCATCGGTAGCGGATTCTAAACTCATTGGGTGGGAGGCAATCGGTGAGCGGACGTGCAAGAAAAGAACAATCTAAATTATTATGACACTTTAGAACCAGTGATTTTTTCTCCTAAACCCAAGTTTTTCTGCTGGCAATTCCTTATTATCTATGTCCTTGACTATGCCTCAGTCTGCCGAGTCCTCCACGGGTGAGGATTTACCCCTAGCTATCTCACCCAGTAACGAGCAGTTAGAGAATATTAATAGCTATTTAAACCTGATTTTGGCGGCTTTAGTCTCTCTAGCTAATTTAGACTCCGAGTCTATCACCCAAGCAGCCCAAGAATTAGCCTTAGATGCAGATACAAGCGATCGCCTAGTTGCCCACCACTGGCAACCCCAGTCAAAACTTTCCCTAGCGGACATCCGTTCTCTAGTTCTCCTCCTCTGTCATCTAGCCCAAAAAAAGCAAGAGTTAATCCGTCGCGCTGTAATTCTTTTGGAACAAGTGGGAACTCAAGGAGAAGAACCGGTCAAAACCACGCTTTTGGGCAATTATATTGATAATTTTCGCTTAAAATACCCAGAAATATCGGAAAATAATCTCATTGATTCTAGCCTAACTTCCCTAGCTTGGAAATTATTAATCGATTTATTGTTCTACAGCAGTCCCCGCAGTCATCTCCTTCTCTGGCACACCCTTTTGGCAAGTAAAAAATAAAAAGCCTATCAGTTATCAGTTATCAGATGTAAGTTTTCAGATGTAAGTTTTCAGTTCACTGATTACTGTTTACTGTTTACTGGACGGCTACGCCGTGCCTTTGGCAACACTGAAAAAAAGCTTCCCAGTTCATAATTCATAATTCATAATTCATAATTCCCACCGATAACTAAAAATGAGTAATCTAATTCGCAAATATACACCCCCCACCTGTACCCTAGAAATTTGGGGAAATAGTTCGCCTCTAGCGGTTTGGCTGGGTAAAAATGTCTTAAACGATGCCCACTTTCAATTGCGTTTTGATGATCCTAGATTGAGTGAGGAAAAACAGGTGACGATCAAAGGCGATCGGACACAATTACAACTCCTAGGGGAAATTGTCGCTAATTATGTGCAGAATTTACTCTCTAGTCCCGTTTCTACCCTCTCTTTCGTGGCTAGTGGTTCCCCCGAAAGTCATCTCCCCTCCTTACCCTCCCTCCGTTGTCGGGGACTTCTCCAGCATCAATTATTTTTAGGTTCCCTGCTAACCGATCAGGATAAACAGGAGATCGAATTAACCACATCGCAATTATTCGATCTAGCCAATGCTTTAGGGGAATATAACCATGAAAGCCCCCTAATACCCCCATTAATTCGCCAGAAAACTCGAAAAAATGCCCTGATCTGGACGGGATTAATCGCCTCAGCCCTAATAACTATCGGGGGAATAGCGATCGCATTTTATCAACGGCAAGAAGTGGTCAACAATGATTTAACCAGCGATCCCAATAACGCCAAGATTCCCCAACCCTTGCCAACGCTGCCTTTACCCCCCACGGGAACAGCCGCCCCAAACCCGCAGTTACCGGCAAATTTGGGCAATAAAACCCCTTTACCGCCACCGCCACCCGTGGCAACCGTTCCAGTGCCAGTGCGCCCCTCTAGCGTCCCCCTAGTGATTCCGCCGTCCACTTTACCGCCGCCACCAGTGACAGGTTCGCGTCTAGGCGGCACGGCGATCGTAATTGAACCGAATAATCAGAACATCCCGATTACTGCCCCCCCCGTCACTGGCGCTCAGGGTACAAACGCACTAGCAAATATTCCCCCCACCACGATGAATCCGACTCCAGCACCGCCAAAATTGCCCAATTTACCGCCTCTAAGCCCTATTAACTCCGAAAATGTCAATTTAGACCCCAAACCGCCCACAAGCACTGCTAAAGCCCCAGAGACGAACTTACTAGATACCATTCCCCAAGTAGCAGAAACCAGAGAATATTTTCAATCCCGTTGGCAACCGCCAGAAAGTCTCAAGCATACTCTAGAGTACCGTTTGGTCTTAAATCAGGATGGTTCCCTAAAACAGATTATTCCCCTGGGACAGGCGGCGAAAATCTATCTCGATCGCACTAATATGCCCCTGCTCAATCAACCTTTCGTGTCTCCCCTCGATATCTCTGGTAATCCCCAATTGCGTCTAGTTCTTGGTTCTGATGGTACGGTGCGGACTTTTATGGAACAGTAATAGGCTGTACTGCATTTAAGTAGCTGGTTATAATTAAATTAAAAATTGATTTTAGGTTCGATCCCCCCTGCCCCCCTTGATAAGGGGGGTGCCGATAGGCGGGGGGATCCCCCTTAATAAGGGGGGCATCTGATAATTTTTAACGCCTACCTACTTAATTAACAATAATCTCGTCGATGCTGTCCGGTTGGTTCATTTCCGTTAGGGTTTGCCAACCGGATTGCCAGAGATTCGCGTCTTGCAACTGTTTAGCATTAATCCAGAAGCGGACGGTCGGATCGCAGGAAGCGACTAATTCGGCAAAAACCCATTGACCGCGATTTTGACGATTGACCACTTGAAAATGTCGCCAGCCCCATGTTTTTTGTTTTGCCGTCCATTTTGACCCCAAGAGATGGGGATATTTCTGTTTTTTGGGCATAAAAGTTAAAACACCTGAGTTCGGGATAGGCTAAAACCCTTATATTATCCTATGTCTGCCAACCCGATTCTTTTCCGGAAGCCAAGGAGAGGAAAAATGATCGGGGCGCTTAAGTGCGCCCCAGTTTTGGTTAATAACCGCGCCAAACACCAACCAAAACCCCTTGCACTTGTACTTGTTCGGTATTGGCTGTAATTGGTTGATATTTTTGATTGGAGGGTTGAAGAGTGATGATTTCTCCTTCTTGGTAGAAACGTTTTAAAGTAGTGCCGTGGCCTTCGACTCTAGCGGCGACGATTTCCCCATTGGACACCGCTTCACTACCCGTCAGAGAACGCATAATCACCAGATCCCCATCGGCAATATGATCCTCGATCATACTGTCTCCGGAAACGCGCAGAGCATAACAGTCTTGACTGCGTTGCAACAGGTTAGAAAGATCGAGTTTTTCTTCCTCATCGGTGAAGGGTTCCACTAAACCACCGGCAGCGATCACGCCGAGAATCGGTAAACCCTGCACTGGTTGTTTGAGAATCCGCAGGGTGCGTGCTTTTCCTTCTGTCCAATCAATATAGCCTTTGGTGCGTAAACGTTCTAAACGGCTTTGAATCGGTGCGGGAGAGCGTAAATTCATCGCTCGCATCATTTGCCGGATGGAAGGGGCGTGCTGAGTAGTGCGAATGTACTCAATTAGCCAGTCGTACAACTCCTGTTGCGCTTGAGTAAGGGATTCGAGGTTAGTCATGATCTATTTTCCTATCCTTGGGTTAAGATAATTTGTACTTTAGTTCATTTGTGTTCAACCTAGTACATCTTAACTTCATCGGCCGACTAAATCAACTGGTTATTGAGACCGCTGGCAAAAATCAAAAATTTAGGAAATTAATTCTGCACGATTACTTATCAATTCTCAATATTAATTAATCCAGGTGACAATTGCTGGCAAACTCAGCAGCGTATTAAGAAAAAATAACGAATTGCTAGAAAGCCGAGAATCTGGATAATGATCGAGGTGGAGACAGAAAAATCGCTCTACTTAAGCCTGTCTGCCGTAAGCGTCCAATAGTAGATAGGGAGTCAAAAGCGACGCTCAAAGAAAATCCTTCGGTTGTCAGGGAAACGAGAGGATATTTAGTGCGAAATTGAGCCGTAAAAAAACTTAAAATCCCGACAAATATCGTAAAAACTAAGGGGAACACATGACCACAAAAACCTATGCAACCATAGACGGTAACGAAGCTGTTGCACGCGTTGCCTATCGTCTCAGTGAAGTAATCGCTATTTATCCTATCACTCCCTCCTCGCCTATGGGTGAATGGTCCGATAGTTGGGCAGCCGAACGCAGAGCTAATCTCTGGGGAACCATTCCTTCCGTAATCGAAATGCAGAGCGAAGGTGGGGCAGCGGGAACCCTGCACGGAGCGCTACAAACAGGCTCTTTAACTACCACTTTCACTTCCTCCCAGGGATTATTATTAATGCTCCCCAACTTCTACAAAATTGCGGGAGAATTAACCTCTTCAGTAGTCCATGTGGCGGCCCGTGCTTTAGCAGCCCAAGGGTTGTCAATTTTTGGAGATCATAGTGATGTCATGTCTGCCAGAAGTACGGGTTGGGCTATGTTAGCGGCTAATTCCGTTCAAGAAGCTCAAGATCTGGCGGCTATTGCCACGGCTACCACCCTAGAAACCAGGATTCCTTTTCTGCACTTTTTTGATGGGTTTCGTACCAGTCATGAGGTGCAAAAAGTCGAATTAATTAGCGATGAAACTCTCAAAGAACTGATCGATGAAGACCTAATTATTGCCCATCGTCAAAGGGCTTTAACTCCCGATCGACCGGTGTTACGAGGCACGGCACAAAATCCCGATGTTTATTTCCAGGCAAGGGAAAGCGTCAATCCTTTCTATCATGCTTGTCCCGATATCGCCCAAAAAATTATGGATCGTTTTGCCCAATTAACAGGAAGGCAATACCATCTCTATGAATACCACGGTGCGCCCGATGCCGAAAGAGTGATTATTTTAATGGGATCGGGAGGGGAAACCGTCCATGAAACCGTTGATTATCTCAATCAAAATGGGGCTAAAGTTGGGGTTTTAAAAGTTCGTCTCTATCGTCCCTTTGCCGCCGACAAATTACTGGCAGCTTTGCCCACTACAGTGAAAAAAATAGCCGTTTTAGATCGCTGTAAAGAACCCGGTGCCGGGGGCGATCCGCTATATTTAGACGTGGTAAATGCCTTTATGGAAGAGTACGAAGGCAAGCTGCCGAAAATTGTGGGAGGACGCTACGGTTTATCTTCCAAAGAATTTACTCCGGCCATGGTTGCCGGTATATTTGATAACTTAAGTCTCGACAAACCGAAAAATCACTTCACTATTGGTATCGTTGACGATCTCACCTTTTCCAGTCTGGAATATGACCGCAGTTTTTCCACTGAACCAGACGAAGTAGTGCGGGCGGTTTTCTACGGTTTAGGTTCCGATGGTACGGTGGGAGCTAACAAAAATTCAATTAAAATTATCGGTGAAGATACTGATAATTATGCCCAGGGTTATTTCGTCTATGATTCCAAAAAATCTGGCTCCGTCACCGTTTCTCACCTACGCTTTGGCCCCCATCCGATTCGCTCTACCTATTTAATCACTGATGCTAACTTTATCGCCTGTCATCAGTGGGAATTTGTCGAACAATTTGATCTGCTAGAAACCGCTAAATCGAACTCAATTTTTCTGCTGAATAGTCCCTATCCACCGGAGGAGGTATTTAGTCACTTACCTCGCCATCTCCAGCAAACTATCATCGATAAAAATCTGCAAGTTTATACGATTAATGCGACTCAAGTAGCCAAAGAAGCGGGCATGGGCAGCCGGATTAATACCGTGATGCAGGTGTGTTTCTTTGCCCTAGCGGGGGTTTTGTCTCGGGAAGATGCGATCGCACAAATCAAAAAAGCCATCCGCAAGACCTACGGCAAGAAAGGCGAAGAAATCGTGCAGATGAACATCAAAGCTGTGGATTCTGCCCTAGAACACCTCTATCAAGTCCCAATTCCCGCCACTGTCACCCCTGAAGCTTTTGAGTTAAGACCACCAATTCCCGACACTGCACCCGCTTTCGTCCGAGAAGTCCTCGGCAAAATTATCGCCCGTCACGGGGATGAATTGCCCGTTAGCTCCCTTCCCAACGATGGGACCTATCCCACCGCCACTAGCCAATGGGAAAAACGCAATATTGCCCAAGAAATCCCCGTTTGGGATGCGGATGTCTGTGTTCAGTGCGGTAAATGCGTTCTCGTTTGTCCCCACGCCGTTATTCGCTCGAAAGTTTATGATGAGGCCGAATTAGCCACGGCCCCGGAAACCTTTAAAGTCGCTAATGCCAAGGATCACGACTGGAAAGGGCTAAAATTCACCATCCAAGTGGCCGCCGAAGATTGTACCGGTTGCGGTCTCTGTGTTGATGTTTGCCCCGCTAAAAACAAATCGCAACCGCGTCTAAGAGCGATTAATATGGCTCCCCAATTGCCCCTGCGGGAACAGGAACGAGTTAACTGGGATTTCTTCCTTAATTTGCCTAATCCAGACCGATTAAGCCTAAATCTCAATAAAATTAACCATCAGCAAATGCAGGAACCTCTCTTTGAGTTTTCTGGCGCTTGTGCCGGTTGTGGTGAGACTCCCTACGTTAAATTAGTCAGTCAGTTATTTGGCGATCGCATGATAGTGGCTAATGCCACCGGTTGTTCATCTATCTACGGAGGTAATTTACCGACAACACCCTGGGCAGTTAACGCCGAAGGTCGCGGTCCGGCCTGGTCGAATTCCCTCTTTGAAGATAATGCCGAATTTGGCTTAGGATTCCGAGTTTCCATCGATAAACAGGCAGAATTTGCGTCCGAACTTTTACAAACCCTTGCTAGTGAAATCGGAGAAAGTCTAGCGGCAGATATTCTCAATTGTCACCAAGTCGATGAAGCGGAAATTTACGAACAACGGCATCGGGTAGAGGACCTAAAATCCCGTTTAGGGCAATTAACCCCGACCACGCAGGTGAAAATGTTGTTATCCGTGGCCGATTATCTGGTCAAGAAAAGCGTCTGGATTGTCGGGGGTGACGGTTGGGCCTACGACATCGGTTATGGTGGCTTAGATCACGTTTTAGCTAGTGGTCGCAATGTGAATATTTTGGTCATGGATACGGAAGTTTACTCGAATACGGGCGGCCAGGCCTCGAAAGCTACTCCTCGGGCCGCCGTAGCTAAATTTGCTTCTGGTGGCAAACCAGGACCGAAAAAAGACCTCGGTTTAATGGCCATGACCTACGGTAATGTCTATGTGGCCAGCGTGGCTATGGGAGCAAAAAACGAGCAAACGATTAAAGCTTTCCTAGAAGCGGAAGCTTACAACGGGCCATCGTTAATTATCGCCTATTCTCACTGTATTGCTCACGGGATCAACATGACCACCGCCATGAACCATCAAAAAGAAGTGGTGGAAAGCGGTCGCTGGTTAATGTACCGTTATCATCCCGATTTAGCTAAAGAAGGCAAAAATCCCCTGCAATTGGATAGCCGTGCGCCTAAGCTTACCGTAGCGCAAACTCTCTACTCGGAGAATCGCTTTAAGATGTTGGCCACCAGTAAGCCGGAGGAAGCTAAACGTCTGCTCAAAGAAGCACAAGCAGATGTGGATACGCGCTGGCAAATGTATCAGTATTTAGCAGCAAAAGGTACAGGGAGCAACGAATAGTTATGAATCTACACACTACTTACATGGGTTTACAATTGCGATCGCCGCTAGTTATCGGTGCGGCCGCACCCTTGAGCGAGGATATCGACAATATCAAGAGAATGGAAGACTTTGGGGCCGCTGCCGTGGTTTTACACTCCTTTTTCGAGGAGCAGATTAAACACGAAAGACTGGCTCTACACCATCATTTTACCCACGGAGCCGAGAGTTTTGCGGAAGCTTTGACTTATTTTCCCGAACCGGAGGTTTTTCACGTTGGTTCCGACGAATATCTCAACCATATTCGCAAAGCCAAAGAAATGGTCGATATTCCCATTATTGCCAGTCTCAACGGTGAGACCTCTGGGGGATGGTTGGAGTATGCCATTCAAATTCAACAAGCGGGCGCTGATGCTTTGGAGTTGAATGTTTATTATGTTCCCAACGACCTGGAATTAACCGGAAATCACGTCGAACAAAACTATATTGATATCCTCAAAATTGTCAAATCGGAGGTATCAATTCCCGTCTCGATGAAGTTAAGTCCCTACTTTAGCAATACGGCCAATATGGCTAAACAATTAGCGGAAGCGGGGGCCGATGGGTTGGTATTATTTAACCGTTTCTATCAGCCGGATATCGACTTAGAAACCTTAGATGTTCACCCCAATATTATCCTCAGTAATCCCCAAGCAATGCGTTTACCCCTGCGCTGGATTGCCATGCTTTACGGTCGTGTACCGACTGATTTTGCCGCTACCAGTGGTATTCATAACGCCATCGACGTGATCAAAATGATGATGGTGGGGGCAAAAGCGACCATGTTAGTTAGTGTTTTATTACGCCACGGTTTGGAGGAAATTACCAAGATCGAACAGGGTTTATTGCATTGGTTGGAAGAAAATGAATACGAATCGATCGAGCAGTTAATTGGCAGTATGAGTCAAATGAATTGCCCAGATCCGACTGCTTTTGAACGGGTACAGTACATGAAAGCTCTGCAAAGTTACGAACCTGTTTGGAAACGTTTTCAAACCACCAGTAAATAAAAGTGGAAAGTGGGGAGCTTTTTTCAGTGATCAGTGATCAGTAATCAGTAATCAGTGAACTGAAAACTTAAGTAGGTAGGCGTTAAAAATTATCAGACACCCCCCTTATCAAGGGGGATCCCCCCGCCTATCGGCACCCCCCTTATCAAGGGGGGCAGGGGGGATCGGCACCCCCCTTATCAAGGGGGGACTAAAGGGGGATCGGCACCCCCCTTATCAAGGGGGATCCCCCCGCCTATCGGCACCCCCCTTATCAAGGGGGGCAGGGGGGATCGAACCTAAAATCGATTTTTAATTTAATTATAACCAGCTACTTAACTGAAAACTGAAAACTTACATCTGATCACTGATAACTGATAACTGATAACTGACAAAAAAATCCTGGAGGATATAACCATGAACGAGAATCAAAAGAAAAAAATCGGTATTCTGACCAGTGGTGGCGATTGCCCGGGGTTAAATGCGGTAATTCGTGCCGTGGTGAAATCATCAAAACTAAAGGGTTGGGATGTGTACGGCATTCCCTACGGGACCGACGGTTTTATGCAGATTGCCGAGGGAAAATATCACCCCCAAGATTTAATCCTGACTCAGCATGGCTATAACCTACCCGGGGTCTTGAAAGGATTAGACGTTTTGCAGTTTCTTAGTGGTAGTGTCTTGGGTTCTTTGAGCAAAGGACATCCCGAAAACCCAGAAATTGCCACGAAAATCCTGCAAGGATACGAAATGCTGGGATTAGATGCCCTGATCGTCGTCGGGGGCGATGGGAGCATCGATATCATCTACGATCTCGCCCAGAAAGGCAATTGGAATATTATCGCGGTTCCCAAAACCATCGATAATGACGTTCCCTATACGGAATGGGCAGTCGGTTTTACCACTGCCGTCGATATCGTTACTCAAGCTTTGTATGATCTCACCTTTACCGCCGCTAGTCACGAAAGGGTGATGATTGTGCAGGTGATGGGTAGAGATGCCGGTCATTTAGCCCTTCATGCCGGAATTGCCGGGGGGGCCGATGCGATTTTTATTCCCGAATTAACCCCGGCTCTCACTCCCGCAATTATCGACGGTTGTTGTCGTCATTTGGCAGAATTACGCGCTCAAGGTCGTAAATTCGCTCTCATTGTCATTTCTGAGGGTGTTAAGAACGAAAATAACCAAAAAGAGAAGTATATTGCCGATTATTTAGAAAAATTAATATTTGACAAAACTCGCTCTTTGTGCGTTACCGATCCCGTCTTCTGTTATCTCAATTCCATGGATGTGCGGGCCATGTCTTTGGGACACCTGCAAAGAAGTCGTCCTCCTTTGGCCATGGATCGACTGTTAGCCACGGCTTTCGGCATTAAGGCCGTAGAATTAATTGAACAGGGAAAACTCGATCGCGTGGTGATTTGGCGCGGGGGACAAGTGCGTAGTTTGCCCCTGAAACCAGTGATCAAAATTATCAAACAATGTCATCAAGAGCATCGCTGTGCCTATCCCGTGGATCCTGATGGTTTTATTGTGAAAACAGCCCGTTCTTTGGGAATTTACCTAGGGGAAAATCCCACAACTGAGACGGCAGTGGTTCCAGAAGCTGTGGAGGCGTTGGTTTAGTTATAATAAAGCGAGAAGGGTTGCTCATACTTTCTCGCTTTATTAATTGGTTAAGATATTTAATTCTGCTAATTTTACTTGCAATAATTTACTGTATTTTATGGCTTTTCTCAGTAATCTGTCATCGGTGGTTAACAATACGTCTATTCTAGCATATTCAGCGCAAGCGATATGAAAAGAATCATAAAGATCAAATCCTAAATATATAACCAATACTGTTTAACTGTTGTCCCATTCTTCATCACTAATACCCGCTTGTTTGAGAATTTCCTTAACTAAATCTGTAGAGATTTCTTGATTTCCATGAGGGTTAGGGATGCGAATTTTATGTTGACCCTTTTTCATAAATTGATGTTTACTACCAGAAAAAGGCCCTGTGTAACCTAAAGCTTTCAATTTTCTGATTAATTTTCTGCGAGAAATTGCTGATGGCATAACTAAACTTCTGCAACTGTTGTAACTTTAATTTCTAATCCATCTATGATAGGTAAAGGGTCGCCATCTTGTAATTTTAAAATGATCCATTCTTCTAGAACTTCTAGTAAGTCTTGACGGCATTCTTCAACGGTCAATCCATTTCCCCAAACGCCTTGAAAGCCTTCTATTTCAGCAAACCAAGTACCGTCATTTAGCCTTTTGTATTGTGCTTTTTGTAAAGCTTTTTCACAATAATTGAGTAAGATCATTTTCTTCTCTAAATCTCCATAATATGTAACTATATTATCACTTCTCCTCACCAATCCCATCACACAAATGTCTATCCTCCTCCTTAACGCCAGAATTAGGATTGTGCAAATAAACCCGCACCCAATCGCAACTACGCTCCATTAAAGCGTTTAAGTCCTGCATTGTCCTACAATCTTTCTGTATTGTCCTACAACTCTTCTGCATCGCCCTATAATCCTTCTGTATCCTCACAAAGAAGTCTAAACCAAGATTAAAGGGATTTTAGGATTAACTGGATTATTTACTTGGAAACTCCTGACAATCTTTTAAGATTGAGCATCCTGAAAATCCTCTAATCCTCAAAATCCTGATACTGACGATTTACCCCCAATCCCATCACACAAATGCCTATCCTCCTCCCTGACGCCAGAATTAGGATTGTGCAAATAAACCCGCACCCAATCGCAACTACGTTCCATTAAATCACTTAAGCCCCAGTCTGTCCCAAGATTCCAGAGTTTGATAGTCTTGTCGTCACTACCGCTCACCAAAGTCTTACCGTCGGGACTAAAATTAACGCTATAGACAAAGCTATAATGCCCCTTGAGGGTGCGAATTTCTTTACCGGTTTCTACATTCCAGAGTTTGATAGTCTTGTCCCAACTACCGCTCACCAAAGTCTTGCCGTCGGGACTAAAATTAACGCTTCCGACACCGCTATCATGCCCCTTGAGGGTGCGGATTTCTTGGCCTGTTTCTACATTCCAGAGTTTGATAGTCTTGTCACTACTACTGCTCACCAAAGTCTTGCCGTCGGGACTAAAATTAACACTCTGGACAAAGTTATCATGCCCCTTGAGGGTGCGGATTTCTTTGCCCGTTTCTACATTCCAGAGTTTGATAGTGCTGTCCCAACTACCGCTCACCAAAGTCTTGCCGTCAGGACTAAAATTAACGCTCCAGACAGCCCTATCATGCCCCTTGAGGGTGCGGATTTCTTGGCCTGTTTCTACATTCCAGAGTTTGATAGTCTTGTCACTACTACTGCTCACCAAAGTCTTGCCGTCAGGACTAAAATTAACGCTCCAGACAGCCCTATCATGCCCCTTGAGGGTGCGGATTTCTTGGCCTGTCTCTACATTCCAGAGTTTGATGGTGTTGTCACCACTACTGCTCACCAAAGTCTTGCCGTCGGGACTAAAATTAACGCTTATGACATCTCTATCATGCCCCTTGAGGGTGCGGATTTCTT